>JAWSUP010000056.1:0-15050 GCA_033549405.1 Bacillota bacterium
GGATCAGGCTGGCAATTGGCCTCTTACTTGCTTGAGCCGCCGGTCAGTGTCTGGTTTTTTGATGTCGGCCAGGGTGATGCGATCCTGTTCATGGATCGTCAGGGTCGATCAGTCCTGATTGATGGTGGCCGGACAGGCCAGGGATTCAGTGTCCTGATCCCGGCACTGGACGCGCTCGGCATCAACCAGGTTGATCTGGTCATTGCGACCCACGCGCATGATGACCACATCGGCGGCCTTATAGAATTGGCCGATTATGGCCGTATCCGTCAGCTGGTCATGACCCGGGGCCTTTATGATGCCATCCAAAACCTGGGCAGTGACGCACTCGATGCGGAATCGGGTGGTCTGGCCGAATTGATTCGTCTGGCTTCAGATGCCGGATATGGGGTGCGGACTGTCGCCGCACATGATACAATGGCACTTGGCGAAACCATTTTCCTGACGGTACTGGCGCCGCCGGACGATCCGCTGATCAACCCGGAAGCGATTGTCGATGGTAATGCCTGGTCATTATTGTTGCTGGCCGAGGTGTCAGGGCAAAGCCTGCTGTTGACAGCGGACTGTACAGCAGACGCAGAAATGCGCCTTGTCGAGCAACAGGCATGGCCGCAGGCTGATGTGCTCAAAGTTGCCCACCACGGATCGGCTTATACAACTCAGGCAGCGATGCTCGCTCAGGTAAGGCCGAAGGTGGCGGTCATATCGGTCGGCGCCAACTGGTACGGACACCCGGCCGACACTGTCCTGGAGCGTCTGCAGGACAGCGGCTGTCCGGTTTTTCGTACGGATGAATCAGGCGCTGTCCATATCAGATTTTCATCTGACCGCCTTGATATCAGCGAATTCAGTGCTCACTGATCCGGTCAGACCAGATAGATCATGGCCGGCAGATAAGCAATACAACCGGGAGGCAGGTATGGCAAAAGTGACAAGAAGCCGGACAACGATCGGCTATAATGAACTGAAAGCGGAGATCCGGCAGCAGAAGTGGCAACGGCTTTATGTTCTGGGTGGGGAAGAGACTTTTCTGATAGATAAATTGATCGAAGCGCTCACAGAATTGCTGGTCAATCCTTCATCACTGTCGCTTGACCGGCTTGTTTTGTATGGCAGCGGTCGCAGTGGCCGACTGGATCCCGGCCAGCTCAGAGCGGAAGTCATGACGCCGCCGTTCATGTCACGCGCCAAGCTCGTGGTGGTACGCCAGAGCGGGTGGTTTGGAACAGCTGGTTCTGGTCGCGGTAAAGGGGCCGGATCGTCAGATGACGCTGTCGAAGACGCAGAGACGGACGATGAAACGACAGAAAACATAGCTTCCGCCCGCAATACCGCCAGGGACCGCCAGGCATTTCTGATCGAACTTTTAGATCATCTGCCAGACTGTGTCTGTCTCGTTTTTGTAGAGCAGAAAATCGATCGGCGGCTCAAGTCGCTTGTGCAGGCTATCGAACGCAACGGCGTTCTTGCTGAGTTTGAAAAAGAACAGCCGCGTATCCTGCAGCGCTGGATTGACGCTGAAGGCAAAAGGCGCAAACTTCAGATCGATCCTGAAGCGGCTGAAAGCCTGATCGACCGTTGTGAGGGTAGCATGCAGGTGATCTGGCAGGAACTGACCAAGCTGTTTCTCTATTGCGATGCGACCGGCGATTCACGCGTAACACGCGATCTGATCGATGCCCTGTCACTGCCGGACCTGCACGGAACCATCTTCGACATGACCGATGCCCTGGCCGAAGGGAAGGCCGGCCGTGCCCTCGAGCTGACCGATGTCCTGATCAGCCAGAAGCAGCCTGTCCAGTTGATCCAGTTCATGCTCGCGCGGCATCTGCGCCAGCTGATCTGCGCCTCGGATCTGGGCAATCCGGGCGCCATCGCGTCAGGGTTGAAAGTGCCGCCTTTCGTAGCCGGACGACTGGCCCAGCAGTGCAGAAAGCTGACGCCGGAACTGCTTGAACAATTGTATGCATCCTGTTTTGCCATGGATGTCAAAGTCAAGAGCGGACTGATCACGGACAGGCTTGCTCTAGAGACGCTCCTGGTGGAAAGTGCGACGACGATCACAAAGGCAAAACGACGTTGACGGACCGGTCAGGCTTTTTCTATAATAAAGGCCTGTCAAAGGGTTGTTAAGACATTTGCTGGTCTTGCAGGGGGTAGATAGAGCATGTTAATGATGAGTAACCCCTGATTTTACTGATAATTTTCCCGGAGAATTGATGCATATGCACAATCCCGGCAGGACATGTGAGGGAGGACCTATGAACAAAATAAAAATGAAGACACCACTGATTGAAATGGACGGCGACGAAATGACCCGGATCATGTGGCGGCAAATCAAGGACATTGTGTTGCTGCCGTTTATTGATCTGAACACTGAATACTTCGATCTCGGTCTCGAAAACCGCGAGAAGACCGGCGACCAGGTCACTGTCGCAGCAGCCAGAAGGTCCCGGGAACTGGGTGTTGCCGTCAAGTGCGCGACCATAACACCCAATGCGCAGCGCGTCGATGAATACAAGCTCAGTCAGATGTGGAAAAGCCCCAACGCCACGATCCGAGCCTACCTGGATGGCACGGTGTTTCGCGCGCCGATCATGGTCAACTGTATCAAACCGCTGGTCAGCAGCTGGCAAAAACCGATCACGATCGCCCGCCACGCCTATGGCGATGTGTACGGCGACGTCGAGATGCTGGTCGAAGGACCCTGCCAGGCGGAATTGTTGCTGACATTCCCTGACGGCAGCGAAAAACGCCGGCTGGTTCATTCTTTTGATGGCCCTGGCGTTGTGCTGGGCATGCACAACCTCGAAGGGTCGATCGCTAGTTTTGCCCGCTCCTGCATGAACTATGCCCTGGATGTCAAGCAGGACCTGTGGTTTGCCACAAAGGATACGATTTCCAAGACTTATGACCACCGCTTCAAAGATATTTTCGCAGAAATTTATGCCGATGAATTTGCCGAGTCTTTCCGGCTGGCTGATATCGAATACTTTTACACGCTGATTGATGATGCCGTCGCCAGGATCATGCGCTCGGAAGGCGGCATGATCTGGGCCTGCAAGAACTATGACGGGGATGTCATGTCCGACATGCTGGCAGCTGCGTGCGGCAGCCTGGCCATGATGACATCAGTGCTGGTGGCGCCGGATGGAACAGTTGAATACGAAGCGGCTCACGGCACAGTGACACGCCACTATTACCGTCACCTGAAGGGGGAAAAGACATCGACCAATCCAATGGCTACGCTCCTGGCCTGGACCGGCGCCCTGAAGAAACGGGCAGAACTTGATCACCTCGATGACCTGGCTGATTTTGCCATGCGTCTGGAGCAGGCGTCACTCGCTACCATCGAAGACGGCATTGTGACCGGAGACCTGAAAAATCTGGTTCAATTGGAGACCGTACGCGTTGTGGATACAGAGACATTTTTGCAGACAGTCGCAGATCGTCTGGCCTGATAAATGAGAAAACCCAAAAAACAAGTCCCAATCGCATGGAGGTACCCATGGAAAACCTGACATTGGTGCGCAGCCTGTATCGACAGCCTGCAGATTATCTGGACAAGACCGTCACGGTGGCCGGATGGATCCGCACCCTGCGCGATCAGAAGCAGTTTGGCTTCATCAACCTGAATGACGGCTCTTTTTTCAACAACCTGCAGGTTGTATTCAATCGCGACACTGTCGCTGATTACGATGCGATCGCCCGTCTTGGTAACGGATCCGCCATCATGGCGACCGGTCGGATCTTGGCTACACCCCAGTCGCGCCAGCCCTTCGAAATGCAGGCTGAAGCTATTGAGGTGACGGGCTCCTGTCCGCCGGAGTATCCTCTGCAGCCCAAGCGTCATTCCCCGGAGTTCTTGCGCACCATCGCCCACCTGCGGCCGCGCACGAACCTGATGGCTGCCGTGTTCCGCATCCGCTCTGTCGCGTCCTTTGCCATCCACCGCTTTTTTAATGAACGTCATTTTGTGTATGTGCATACGCCGATCATCACGGGCAGTGATGCGGAAGGTGCAGGCCAGATGTTCACGGTTACGACACTCGACCTCAATAAACCGCCGCGCAAGCAAGACGGTTCGATCAGTTTTGATGATGACTTTTTCGGCAAGCACACCAATCTGACCGTCAGCGGTCAGCTGTGCGGCGAGGCGTTTGCCCTGGCGTTGCGTAACATTTATACGTTCGGTCCGACTTTCAGGGCGGAAAACTCCAACACAGTCAAGCATGCGGCGGAGTTCTGGATGATTGAACCGGAGATCGCTTTTGCCGCCATCGAAGACGATATGCGATTGGCGGAAGATATGATCAAGGCTATTATCAAGGGTGTTCTCGATGAATGCCCCGAGGAGATTGAATTCTGCAGCCAGTTCGTAGATAAAGGGCTCCTTGAGCGGCTGCAGCATGTTCTGACCAGCGAATTTGGCGTCATCACCTATACGGAAGCGGTAGAAGTGCTCGAAAAAGTCAAGGACCGTTTCACCTACCCGGTCTACTGGGGCTGCGACCTGCAGACTGAACACGAACGTTATCTGACTGAGCAGCTGTTTCACCGGCCGGTTTTTGTCATCCACTATCCGAAAGAAATCAAAGCTTTCTACATGAAACAGAATCCCGACGGCCGGACCGTTGCCGCCATGGATTGCCTGGTTCCCGGCATCGGTGAGATCATCGGCGGCAGCCAGCGTGAAGATGACCTGGAGAAGCTGCTGCACCGCATGCAGGAGCTGGACATGAACGAAGAAGACTACTGGTGGTACCTGCAGCTACGCCGCTACGGTTCTGTGCCGCATGCCGGTTTCGGGCTGGGCTTCGAACGTCTGATCATGTACCTGACAGGCGTGGCCAACATCCGTGACGTCATACCGTTCCCGAGGACGACCGGCAGTGCAGACTTCTGACCAGGATCGGCAGTATCCTGGCTGCCGGCTGATCCTGGCGTCGGCTTCGCCGCGACGGCGCGAACTGATGGAGCGTTTCTGGGCAGGCCGGCTGCAGGTGATCGTCCCGCAGTTTGATGAGCGAATCGTCGTCGAAGGCTGGAACAAGTCGCCCGAAGAACTTGCCATTAGACTGACCGCAGGCAAAATCGACGCCCTGCAGGCAATGCCTGATCTGCCAACGCGTTACTGTGCCCTGGCAGCTGATACGTTAGTTGTCGCAGACACTGAGATCCTGGGAAAGCCGGTTGATGCCGCCGATGCAGCCAGGCACCTCAGATTGCTTTCCGGACGGGAGCATCGCGTCCTCACCGGGCTGCATGTCGCTTTTTACCAGGATGGCCGGACCGACTGCCTGCAAACGGTCGAAGAAACGACGGTGCGCTTTGCCGATCTTGATGAGTCCGTCATCAATTGGTACATCAGGACCGGCGAGCCGTTCGACAAAGCCGGCTCATACGGCATCCAGGGCGCCGGAGCGGCCCTGGTCGAACGCATAGACGGCTGTTATTACAATGTAATGGGATTGCCGGTATACAGGTTACTGTCCCTGCTGCGGGAAGCGGCGGACCGTTTCACTTCATTTGCCGGATTATCTGATCTGCTGCCCTGGTCCTGAGCAATCCTCCAATGGAGGATGTCATGAAATACGATCATCACCTGACCATGCACGATCTGCCGGAAGATGACCGGCCTTACGAGAAACTGCTGCACATGGGTGCGGCTGCCCTGAGTGATGCCGAGTTGATGGCCGTCATTATCCGGAGCGGTTCGCGCAAAGAATCGGCACTGGCCCTGACACAACGCCTGATCCGAACCTTGGATGAGCAGTCTGCCGGACCGGTTTTTCTGCGCGACAGCAGTGTCGAAGAACTCACAGCGCTTCCGGGCATCGGCCGCGTCAAAGCCCTGCAGCTGAAAGCTGCAATTGAACTTGGTAACCGGGCCGGGCGGACCGCCCGGTTGAGCGCGCGCCGTTTGATCAAACGGCCGGAAGATGTGTTGGGTTTCCTGGAAAAGGATATGATAGCCCTGCCCAGGGAGGAACTGCGCATTGTCCTTCTGGATGCACGCAATCGCATCATCCGCATCTGCCGCATCGGCGAAGGAGGATTGACAGCGGCTGTCATCCATCCGCGCGACTTGTTCCGCGAAGCCGTCAAGGCCAATGCGGCGTCCCTTATTCTGGTGCACAACCATCCGAGCGGAGATGCGACCCCCAGTTCCGAGGATATCGAAACGACCCGCAAGATGTGCGAAATCGGTGAAATGATGGGTATCCGGGTCATGGATCATCTGGTCGTCGCCTCAAGCGGTTCGGTCAGTTTCCGGCAAAAGGGACTGCTGTAATGTATCAAGTCTGTACCTGCATGTTGCTTGAAGGATCGGCCAGACGGCCGGGGGTTCTCGTGTTTGGCGTTTTGCTGTATGATAATGACATTGTAATTGAAACGGAGCGTGATCGTTTTGCGCCAGATCGGCCGCAACCGCATTTTCATTCTGGTTTTCACCACACTGTTGCTGGTGACGGTTGTGCTGCTGTCTGCTATTCCTGGCAGCCCGCTGAACTTACTGACATCGCCCCTGTCAGTGGTATTGGAACCGGTGCAGAAAACGCTGATCGGTGTGACCGACAGTATCACCTCTTTTTATGTATCGGTCAGGGAAGGACTGACGATTCGCCAGGAGAATGAAGCCCTGCGAGCAGAAAACGCAGCCCTGCAGAGCCGCATCGACCAGTTGGAGGAAGCAGGCCGGCAGTATGAAGCGCTGCGGGAAGCCTTTCAGATCAAGGACCGTTATGCAGGTTTTGAGATCATCGGCACGCGGGTTCTGACACGCGACATCGGCTTGTGGTTTGATGTCTTTCGCGTCGATGCTGGCACAAGCGATGGTATTGTGGTGACTGAAACGCGTTCCTATGCGGTCATTGATGCGCGCTCGCGCCTGATCGGCCGGGTTTTGTCGACTGATCTGGTGTCCGCCAAGGTTCTGCCATTGATCCACGAAGGTTTCAGCGTTTCAGCCCGGGTCGATACACCGGACGGGACACTGCTGCGCGTGCGGGGAACGCTTGATCTTAAGGAACAGGGCTTGTGCCTGGCCGACCAGATCCCGCCGACTGCTTCGCTCAAACCAGGTGACGTGCTGGTGACCAGCGGCGACGGCGGCCTGTTCCCGGCCGGCATACCGATCGGTACGGTCCTGTCGGTCACCGAAACGGAAACGCGCACGCAACGGCAGGCAACGATCCAGCCATTTGCCGAACTGGATCAGCTGACCACTGTTTTTATCATGAAGGGGAAGAACCCATGATCAAGAATAAGGCCATCTGGCGCCAGATCATTGTCTACACCCTCTATACCAGCGTACTGAGCCTTCTGCAGGTCACGCTGCCGGACAGTGTCGCCCTGTGGGGCAGGCGACCTGACCTGACCCTGGTTCTGGCTGTACTGGCCGGTTACATGTTTGGCAGTGCCGATGGTTTTGTGATCGGGCTGGCAGCCGGCCTGATGCGCGATCTGCTGGCCGGACGGGCTTTGGGACTTGGCATGCTGATTCTAATGTATTTCGGCCTGGCTGCTTCAGTTCTGCTGCGCAAGTTCTTCAAACGCAACATCGTCTTCGGACTCGTCCAGATCGCTCTGTTTACGGTTGTCTATGAATTCATCATTATTGCCATCACCTTTCTGGTGCCGACGCTGGCTGATTTGCCATACAGCCTGCAGTTTCTGCTGTCACGTCTGGCACAGATCCTGCCGGGACAGGTACTGGTCAACCTGTCCGCCGGAGTGCCGCTCATCTTTTTACTGGCCTGGCTTGGTCCATACAAACGAAGCAACCGGGGGGATGATCCGGACGAGACCATCATGGGGGACAGCTTATGGCGCGTGGCGTGAAACCGGGTGAGCCATACTTTCTCTTCGACCGGCAAGAAGAAGACCAGGCGATTGTCAAGGAGGAGCGCCCCGGTTTTTTGCATCGTCTCAAATCATTTGTCAGCAGCCGCTATGCGCTGTTATCTATTATCTTTCTTCTGTCCGGATCACTGATCTTTTACAACACCGCTGCGCTGCAGTTTAATCCCGCAGTCGCTACCGGAATCGGCGAAACGACCGGTGTCCCGCGCCAGCAGGTCATCAAGGCGCCGCGCGGTGACATCGTGGATGCGTCCGGACTGCCGCTGGCCTATTCAAAGCCACTCAATGTTCTGCAACTGACATATGCCGGCCTGGATGCGGGACCACTCAACAATATGCTGCTCGATCTGGCCTTGCTCCTGGAAAGCTATGAGGTGAACTGGCAAAACGAGCTGGAGGATTTCCTGCAGCTGAGCCATGAGGGGTGCGTGCACGAAGAGGGAGGCGAAGACGAGTGTGGCGAGCCTGTCTTTATGCTGGCGTGGGATGATATCCTCTACTGGCAGACGAAAAGCGGCGTTTTTCCTTTGAAAGATGGTTCTGCCGGCAAAGCTGCCTGGGACAACCATATCGTCAAGCCGGATGCCGGGATGTTTTACGATTATTTACTCTATAATCTGTTTTCCATTGAAAACCCGGATGCAGACGGCCAGAAATACAGTCAGGCCGATGCCTGGCGCATCATGGGCCTGAGATACCTGATTCATGAGAACAACTGGGCGTTCATCAACGGGACGCCAATCGAACTGGCACGTCATGTCGACGACGCGCTGGTCCAGATCATCAACGAACAGAATTACCGCTTCATGGGCGTTATCACAGCGATCGATTATGAAAGGCAGTACACCGATGCGGCCTCCTCTTTGAGCCATGTTATGGGTTATGTCGGCAGTATCAGCAAGGAGCAATATTATAACTGGGCTTCAATCGGTTATGCCGCCAACGCAATAGTCGGAAAAGACGGCGTCGAACTGACAGCCGAACGTTATCTTGCCGGCCAGGACGGCATCAAGCCATATAACATCTGGAGTGTGGCAGGTGCATCCGGCGCTTTCTACTCAGAACAGATCGGCCGTGACGCCATGCCTGGTTACGATGTGCGCCTGACGATCGACCTGGAGCTGCAGACCGTCGCTGAGCACTCATTGCGCAGCGTCATCGAGCAGATCAGGAACAGTCCGGGCAATAAAAATAAAGGCGATGCCGATGCCGGCGCCGTTGTCATGATCGATGTCAAAACCGGAGCCATCCTGGCCATGGTCAGCGAGCCAGGTTACGATCCAAACGATTTTGTCCTGCAGCAATATGACACCGACGCAGCCGACAGGGTCCGGCAATATCTCACCGACCAGGTCAGCAAGCCGATGCTGAACCGGGCCATCATGGAAATCTATGCACCTGGCTCGACTTTCAAGCCGGCTACAGCAACAGCCGCCCTGGAGAGCGGCGCGGTCACACCGACCAGCAATACCATCCGCTGTGTCGGTCATGAAGTGATCGGCGATTGGTTGTGGTACTGCCTCGAACGTCCATCCTACGGACATGGAAACCTGACCCTGACCGAGGCGATGGCCACATCCTGCAATCTCTATTTTTTCAATCTGGGCGTGCGTACCGGTATCAACAGCATCGACGAATGGGGACAAAAACTGGGACTCGGTGAATACACCGGCATCGACCTGCCCGGCGAAGCCAAAGGGTTTCGTGCCAGCCGGGAAACAAAGAAACTGCTGCGCAGTAATCCTGAAGACCAGATCTGGTTTCCTGCCGACACCTGCCAGTCAGCCATCGGCCAGTTTGACAACAGCTTCACGATTTTGCAGCTGGCCGTCTATACAGCCGCCCTGGCCACAGGCAACCGTGTGACGCCCTATGTCATTGACGCGATCACGCGCCAGGATGGCGTCATCATACGCGACAGTAAGACGGAACCGGTGCCGATTGGCTTGAAGGAATCGACGCTCGAGGCAGTCCGCAAAGGCATGATCAATGTCGTATCGTCGAGCGAGGGAACCGCTTACCGGGCTTTCCGTGACTTTCCGATTCCGGTTGCAGCCAAGACGGGTACTGCCGAAACGGGTTTTGAGGACAGGTCATCCTCCAACGGTCTGTTCATCTGTTATGCACCGGCAGACGATCCGCAAGTCGCCATCGCCCAGATCGTCGAGAAGGGCGCCTGGGGCTCTAACACGATTGGTATTGCCCGTGACCTGCTGGCGGCCTACTTCCATCTTGATGAGGCGGAAGCGACACAAACCAGGCCGTATGAACCGGGCCTGCCCGATTTTGTACCATCACCGATACCCACAGAAGCCGCAAGACGATAGCCCGGAGACTATAGGCGAGCTGTGAAAATCGACACATCGTCAATAGCAGGATAGGGGGATTTTCCGTTTGTTTACAATTTCCGGGAAAAACGACCCGCTTGAGGCTTGATTCCTCTTGTATCATGCAGAAAAGATGAGTAAAATAAGTAAAAGAGAACAGGCAGGTTATTTGTTAGTATGCAATGGCATGTTAAGATGTAACTTGTTCTATGGCTTGTCCGCAGGGTTAACCAGACTCGTCAATGCTGCGGACAAGAGATCGACTATTATCTTATAACATGCCTTAGGAGGGTGATTTTGTGAATATTGTTCTGCTGGCAGACCACCGAAAGCATGAACTGCTGGTGAATTTCTGCATTGCATATAGCCAGATTCTGGCACGTCACACCATGTTTTCCCTGTTCAACACGGCACGGCTGATCCGTGATGCGACGCGCCTCAATGTCACCGGTCTGTCAACAGAGATCTCCGGCAGCCTGGACCAGCTGGCTTCACGGGCTTCCTATAATGAAATCGACGCTGTTATTTATCTGCGCGATCCGTTGATGGAATCATATGATTTGCCTAACTCACTCCTGAAAGCATGCGATACCAGCAGCATTCCCCTGGCGACCAACCTGGCTACCGCCGAGCTTCTGGTTCTGGCACTTGATCGCGGCGATCTTGACTGGCGCGAACTGGTTCGCTGACGAATAATTCACAGTATCTGATTATAAAATGCAAGATTTACAAATGAATCTTGCATTTTTGCTTGACTTCATGAAATGATATGCGTAAAATCATTTTGTTGGCACGGCGAGGGAGCTGTTGTTGAAAGACCAGGGAATTTAAGAAATGCCTAAGGCCTCCTCGATGCCCAAAACAATCATACAGGAGGCAACAATATATGCAAATCTTGAAATCCGTCTATGAACAGGTCATCGCACGCAATCCCAATGAGCCTGAGTTTCACCAGGCTGTACTGGAGGTTCTGGAAAGCCTGGAACCGGTCGCTGCCAGGCATCCCGAATGGGTTCAGGCTGGTATTTTCCATCGGATTGTTGAGCCGGAGCGGCAGGTTATGTTCCGCGTAACCTGGGTTGATGACAACGGCCAGGTACAGGTCAACCGTGGTTTCCGCGTCCAGTTCAACAGCGCCATCGGCCCCTACAAAGGCGGTTTGCGCTTACATCCGTCAGTCAATCTGAGCGTCATCAAATTTCTCGGTTTCGAGCAGATTTTCAAAAATTCACTGACTGGCCTGCCGATCGGCGGCGGCAAGGGTGGATCCGATTTTAATCCACGCGGCAAAAGTGACGGAGAGATCATGCGTTTCTGTCAGAGTTTCATGACCGAGTTGTGGCGTCATATCGGACCGGATACCGATGTGCCGGCCGGCGACATCGGCACGGGCGCCCGCGAGATCGGCTATATGTATGGACAATACAAGAGACTGTCTAACCAGCACACCGGTGTTCTGACCGGTAAAGGCCTGACCTGGGGCGGTTCGCTGGTGCGCACGGAAGCGACCGGTTACGGTCTGTGCTACTATATGGAAGAAGCATTAAAGGCCAAAGGCCTGTCCTTCAACGGTTCAGTCGTATCGATCTCTGGTTCGGGCAATGTCGCCATCTTCGCTTATGACAAGGCAACAGAAATGGGCGCCAAGGTGGTTACAATGAGTGACTCAGACGGTTATATCCATGACCCGGAAGGCATCGATATCGAACTGGTCAAGGAGATCAAGCTGGTTCGCCGCGGACGTATCCGTGAATATCTGAAAAAAAGACCAGGCGCCACCTACGGGGATAATTGCCTGGATATCTGGCAGGTTCCCTGCGACATCGCTCTTCCATGCGCCACTCAGAATGAGATAGACGAACAGAGCGCACGCACGCTGATCAAGAACGGCTGCAAGGCTGTCGGTGAAGGCGCCAACATGCCGTCCACACCGGAAGCGATCGCCGTCTACCTTGAGAACAAGACCATCTATGGACCGGCTAAAGCGGCCAATGCCGGCGGCGTAGCGACATCAGCCCTGGAAATGTGCCAGAACAGCATGCGCTATAACTGGTCTTTCGAAGAAGTCGACGCCAAGCTCAAAGGGATCATGGTCGACATCTACAAGGCTGCCAGCGAAGCGGCCTTGGCGTATGGCGATCCGGACAACATGATGATGGGCGCCAATATCGCCGGATTCGAAAAAGTCGCAACAGCGATGTACCAGCAGGGCATCGCGTATTGACATGCGCGCATTAATTCAGCGCGTCAGCCGTGCTTCTGTGTCTGATACCCTGAACCGGGAGACCTTGTCCGAAATAGGACCAGGTCTTCTGGTCTTTCTAGGCGTGACCCATCAGGACACCCTGGCTGACGCCGCCTGGCTGGCCGGGAAAGTGGCGCGGCTGCGCGTCTTTACTGATGAGGCAGGCAAGATGAACCGTTCTGTCACAGATATCGGTGGTTCTGTGCTGGTTGTGTCACAGTTTACGCTTTACGGGGATGTGCGCCGCGGCAACCGCCCCGGATTCGACCAGGCGGCGCGCCCCGAACTGGCGCAGCCGCTTTATGAATCGTTTATCCGCTGTCTGGAGGAGACCGGCCTTGTCGTGGGTACGGGCCGCTTCGCGGCCGACATGCAAGTCGGGCTGGTCAATGACGGGCCGGTGACCATCTGGATCGAATCGCCGGAAAAAGGTGGTTGATCATGGCTGAAATAATCGCTTTGCCCTATGGCCACATAACGGCCGTTTCCTGGCTGATTGTCCTTGCGGACCAGACCATCCTGATCGATCCGACCGCCGCACCCAAATGGATGAAGCCGGATCTGCCAAGGCTGTCTCTGATCCTGGCGACGCATGGTCACATCGACCATATCTACCGGGCTGATGAATGGCGCGACAGTCACGGCGCAGATCTTGCTATCCATCCTGCTGACAGCAGCTGTCTGACTGATACGGCAAAAAATCTGTCGATTCTTCTGGGCCGTGCCCGGGTGTACCGTGCCGCTGAGCGAAGCCTCGCAGAAGGGCAGGTCCTGGAGTTTGACGAACACCACCGGATCGAAGTTCTGCACACACCGGGGCATACGGCAGGCGGCTGTTGTTTTTTGCTTTATGAAAAAGGCAGGGCGACAGCATTGTTCAGCGGCGACACCCTGTTTGCCGGATCCGTCGGCCGGACCGACCTGGGTGGCGATCAGGTGATCCTTTCCCGGTCTTTGCAGCGGCTCGTTTCATTGGCAGAAACACTGAACCTTACTGAGCATGACGACCTGGCTGTCTATCCCGGCCACGGTGAGTCTACCGGTCTTTGCCGGGAAATCAGGACAAATCCTTTTCTATGAAATCCGGACAGGATCTCCGCCCGGCAGGGGCACACGGTAAATCCGGTTTGTATCAGGCCTGCGGTAGAAGATGGCGTCCGGCAATATGACAAAAGATGAGATGGCATCATCGACGACCAGTTCACACTGGTCTGTTTTAGCACAACCGGCGGAGACGGGCAAGCGCATCAGGCGGTTCTGGTGTTCTGTGTCAAGGTAATACAGCCAGCTGTCATAAACAATGAATGGCCGGGTCAGAGAAAATTCAGTGACGCGCAGGTCGTTGCCTTCAACTTCCGACCAGGCGTGAACCCGCTGCTGATCCGACAGATCTGCAAAATAGTACCAGTCGCCGACCTTGTTCAGGCTGCTGATTCTCCGATCAAGCAAACGGGCAGACACACCTGTTTCCGGATCGATGCGGATCAGGCCTGTCTTGTCCTGGGAACCGCACACATAAAGGAACTGGCCATCATACTGCAGTTCAGTAGCAAAACCGTCAAACATAGTCTGTCGCCTGGTCCCATCATGGTCCATGCGCATCACCTGACCAGTCGATGTCAGGATACCCATCAGGTAATCCTGGCTTGCGATCAAGTACTGGTAAGAAAAGGTGCTGATACGGACAGAATTAGTTCCATCAGTCATGATTTTACGCACGGTATTGCTCAGTTGGCCGGCTGCATAGAACAGCCAGCCATCATGCCAGGCGAATTGGCAGCCCGGATTTCCAATCAACTTGTTGACAGTCATGCGTCTGGTATCCAGGCTGGCGATAAGGCCGTCTTCAGCTGAAATAAAGGTCAAGCCATCGCCGTAAATGACGAAATTCTGGTAATGCAGATTGCCGCTCCACGCCAGATTTGTGCTGGCGGCCCGATAGACGTCCGGTTGCAGAACCGGATCGACGGCAGCTGGTTCTGGCGCCTGTGCGGCTGACCCGCAAGCAGAAAGGATGACAAGCATCACCATGATCAGGCTGATGAGCATCAGCCGGCAGATTGATTTGTGCGGCAGTTCTTCTGATCCCTGCCGGTGTTGATCTTTTTTCAGTTTACGCACCTGCCTGTCCGTTCAAATTGGCTTTACAGCATGACGGTCTGGTGCTATTATAGCAGATAACGCACAGATGGAGAGAGTAAACAGGCCGAGATTGTCAGAGAAGGATGAGCCGGCAGGCTGGAAGCTCACCTGAATCAGATCCTGTTGAAGTTCACTCCGGAGCGGCTTTGCTGAACCCCCTTTTATGACTGACATCCCTAAGCTCATGTCATTACAGGATTTGAGGCGAAGACGGTTCATCCCCGTTATTGATGTCAATGAGTGCTGCAGCATCGCTGCGGAATTCGGGTGGTACCGCGGATTATTTCCGTCCCGTCGGGGGCGGTTTTTTTATGCTGTCACGGTAAACTGCCGGATCGGCACAACTGAGAGGAGTCAGGATCATGAGTGATTTAAAAACACAGTTATTGCAGCTTAAGGAAGCTTTCGGCTCAGACATTACAGCCGTCATGTCTTCACAGGACATCGAAGCGCTGCGCATTCGTTTTTTG
>JAWSUP010000057.1:0-15034 GCA_033549405.1 Bacillota bacterium
AGCTGCATTGCTTCCGGTCCAATCACCTATACTGAGTTAACCCGATAGCCACAATATTCTATATTCCTTAAGCGGCTACAGCAATATCCTGGGATACCACGATCACAAAATTATCCAACATAAAGACAATAATGGCTGGGATATTCTGATCCGTATGGAATATGCCAAACCCCTCAGCAGATACTTGGCCGAAAAACAGATGACCTTGAAAGAAGTGATGATGCTTGGGATCGATTTATGCACAGCTCTGGATATTTGCGCCAGACACGGGATCATCCATCGTGATATCAAGGACGAGAATATTTTCATCAGTGAGGATGGCGTTTTCAAACTGGGTGATTTCGGCATCGCAATGAAACTGTCTCAGAACATTCGAACTGCAGCCATGCGGGGTACGCCGAATTTTATGGCTCCGGAAGTATATCATGGATGCAAATATACTGCATCTGTTGATATCTACTCTCTGGGTATTGTGCTATACAGGCTGTTGAATCATGGCCGGATGCCATTCATGCCACCCTATCCGAAGTCCATAAATCAAGATGATAGCCGCTTATCGCTTGAGAAGCGGATGCAGGGTGAACCGATGCCAAACCCAGATCAAACGGATGCTGCGTTAGCGAAAGTTATCAAAAAAGCTTGTGCTTACGAAAGTAAGGACCGCTATGATTCCCCGATGATGATGAAAAAAGATTTGGAAAGAGTGCTGACCAAACTGACTGATTATGCAAATAATAATACTGTGACTGTGCTCGATTTTATTAATACACGAAGCGGTGAAGCGGAGCGCTCAGCTATATGGGCCAGCCAATAGTGGTCAAAACGAAACGGTACATATCATTTATATCAGATTATGAGGTATTGACATGGACTGGAAAGGGAGAAGATCGAGCACAAATGTTGAAGACCAAAGAGGCCGCAGTGTAAAACGCGTTGTCGGAGGCGGTATTGGCATTGTATCAATTATCGTTGCTATTGTTTTTGCTCTTCTTGGTGGTGATCCGTCACAAATCGAGAATGTACTGCCAACAGATACAGAAATTAATTCGACTTATACAGCATCAGCAGAAGAGGAAGAGCTGGCTCAATTCGTTTCTGTTGTTCTTGCTGAGACTGAAGATGTATGGGCTGAGCAGTTTAGAAAAGAAGGGCTGAGCTATATTGAGCCCAAACTGGTACTATATTCCGGCAGTGTTGAATCAGCATGTGGTCTGGCAGGTTCAGCAACCGGCCCATTTTATTGTCCTGGCGATAGTAAAATATATATTGATCTCAGTTTTTTTCGAGAACTAAGGGATAGTTTACAAGCGCCCGGCGATTTTGCCATTGCATATGTGATCGCGCATGAAGTCGGCCACCATGTCCAGTTTCTGCTTGGGATCACCGATGAAGTAATGTCACACCGGGAGGGACTCAGCGAAACAGAATTCAACGAGTATCTCGTAAGGCTTGAATTGCAGGCTGATTATCTGGCTGGAGTATGGGCTTACTATGCTAACCGAATGAAACTGCTGGAAGAGGGTGATTTGGAGGAAGCCCTTAATGCTGCCAGCGCGGTTGGTGACGATCGTATCCAAAACAATACCCAGGGATATATCGTACCAGATAGTTTTACCCATGGAACTTCTGAGCAAAGAAAACGCTGGTTTAGTAAAGGGTTTGCTTCCGGTTCAATGACTGGTGGTGACACCTTTAGTGCCACAACCCTTCAAGGGCTGGCTGGGGCGGCATCATTCAGACAGCAAATGCTGATCTATGAATTCAAAATCACAAGGAGTAGTCTATGAAAACGCGAAACAAAACCATGATATTTTTAGTAACGCTATGCCTGATCACTTTACTGACAGTACCAGCTCCAGTATTAGCTGCCGAATCGACTGTGAATCTTGGCACCACGGCCAGCTTTGCTGTTCTGGCTGGAGAATCGATCACAAACACTGGACCAACCACAATCGGAGGCAGTGTCGGCGGCAATATCGGCGTGTCACCTGGCACTTCAGTGACCGGTTTTCCGCCTGGTATCGTATCCGACGGAACCATACATAGTGCTGATGCAACCGCGCTTCAGGCTCAAGTCGATCTGGTTACCGCTTATAACGATGCGGCCAGCCGCGCGGTCACAGCGGACCTGACAGGTCAGGATCTGGGCGGAAAAACTCTAACAGCCGGTGTTTATTCTTTTAGTTCATCAGCTCAATTGACGGGAACGCTCATCCTTGATGCCCAGGGTGACCCTGAGGCAGTCTTCATTTTCCAGATCGGCACTACGTTGACCACGGCATCATCCAGTGTTGTCAGCCTTATCAATGGTGCCCGCTTCTGCCGTGTCTTTTGGCAAGTCGGCAGTTCAGCAACATTGGGAACCAGCACTGATTTTGTCGGCCACGTTTTCGCATTAACTTCAATCGCAGCACAAACCGGTGCGACTGTGCAGGGACAGCTGTTGGCCAGGAACGGGGCCGTCACGCTTGACAACAACACCATCACAAATGGTGTCTGTGATGATGGCGCTACCCCAACCCCGACACCAACAACGGGTGCCACCCCGACTCCAACTACAGGCGCAACCCCGACACCAACCACAGGCGCTTCCCCGACACCAACCACAGCTCCTGATGATGAAATACCGTAAACTGGCGAAACTGGCAGTTACGGATTCTTCGGTCTGATTCTCCTGGGACTGGCTGTCAGTCTTGCTGTTATCAGCAGACGTCGACAGGCACATTGACCAAAATGTTGATTTATGTAAAAGCATAACTGGTCGATGAAAAATCAGCGGTTTCCAACGATCTACAACAACTGGAAACCATATACAAGAAAGGGTGTTTAAAATGTTATGGACGATCATCGTAATCGTATTTGTTCTCTGGCTTCTCGGAGCTTTCGGTGGTAAAGTGTTTTCCGGATTTCCCAAAGTAGGTGGCTGGATTCATATTTTAATTGCAATCGCCGTCATTCTGCTGATTTTGAAACTGCTTGGAGCAATATAATCCTTTACAGGCGGACACTGTATAAAATAGATTAGGGCAATTGTCAGTCCGCAGTGATTGCATATAGGAAAAGGAAACTTCGAATCCTCAATTTTGAATCCTGCACTGCGGTATTGTTTTGAACTTTAGCAATAATACCGCAGGAGCAGGTTAATATTTGCGATACAGATAAAATACTCGTTGAGGCTACATATGAGTGATGCACTATACCAAAAAATAGTTCGACATTTAAAAACTGTTTACGCCTATCATAGAATTATCTGCACAGATGATGGTATTCCCTGTGATTATCAATTCCTTGAGGTAAATACCGCATTTGAAAAACAGACCGGACTTAAAGGTTCTGATATAGCCGGAAAACTGGTTTCCCAAATTTTACCTGGCATAAAAACCGATAAATTTGACTGGATCAGTTTTTATGGGGATGTTGCACTTAACAAGAGCGAACGAGAGTTTGAGCAGTATTCTGAATCATTAAAAAAGCATTTTAAGGTCAAGGTATTTTCTCCACGGAAATACTATTTTATAACACTTTTTGACGAAGTAATGATGGATAAGCAGACTCTGGACGCCATCATATTGGAGGAAATAATACGGTGCTCCGGGACTCAATTTGACCCAGAGATTGTTGATATATTTGTGAACAAAGTAGTGCCAGCGGGAACAGTGATTCAAAAAGAAGCGGTCAAGCGATTTGACGCCTATCCATTGAAACAGGAGTGAAATTATGCCGAAAGTGAACTTGTATGTCTGTGAGAATCACTATCCTGAATACAGAGGTGCTTGCGTTAATCAAGAAATGGCCGATGTTGCCGTCATTCCTTTCCCGGCAACTTGTATTGATAAAACCAGAATAACAGAGGCAGTCAGCTTATTTACTGAAAGCACCGCCAGTGACAGTGAAGGTGTGGTTCTTTGCAGCAAGCACTGCGACATCTGCGCCCTTGTACCGCCAAATTCATTCCTTAAGGTTCATCCTGCCGATTATTGTTTTTCTCATCTGGCAAGCAAGTCGTTTATCAACTATGTCATGTCAAAAGGCGCATACATCATCGGCTCAGGTTGGCTCAGAAACTGGCGGCAAAGGGTCGCTGATACCGGATTCGATCAGGTATCAGCAAGGAATTATTACCATGGGTTCTGCAAGGAGCTGGTTTTTTTTGATGCTGGTTTTGATCCGGATGCGGAAAAGGATTTGACTGAATTATCACTTTTTTTGGGATTACCCTATAAAGTAGTACCGGTTGAACTGGATTTGATACAACTAATGATCAGCAGTGCCTTAACAGAACTTCGACTGCATACAAGCAACGCTGATAATAGACATAACGACATTGAAATTCAAGCCCAATGCGCAGAATATGCAGCGATTTTCGACTTGATGGGCCGAATATATACTGATTCCAATAAGCGGGACGCCATCGAAAAGATCAAAGATTTATTCTTAACAGTATTCGGAGCGCAGCTGTTTTGTTATTGGAATAATGATCTTGCAAGCACCCTCTTGCCAGAAGAAATCAAGACTTTGTTGCTGGATGAAGAGCGGGAATTCATCCTATCCAAAGAAGATAACAGATTTTTTATCAAAATAATGTGGCGCGAGCAGCTCTTCGGGGTTATTGATGTCAGTGGTTTTTTATTTCCGGAGTATATTGAAAAATACCTGAACTTTGCGCTTGAGATTGCCAAGATATGCGGTCTGGTATTTTCAAACAATGTACAATATGAAAGTGCCTTCAAATCTGAGCAGGACTTGCGCTATGCGAGCACACATGATGCCCTGACAGGCTTATATAATCGGACATACATTAATGAGATCATTGAACAGCAGACTCAGGATACTCCTTTTACAGTGTTCATGTTTGATATTGATCGGCTAAAATTTATTAATGATCATTATGGACACGCCGAGGGGGACAAACTTATTATATGTGTGGCTTCAATTCTGAAAAAATGCTTTCGAGAAAATGATATTGTGGCCAGGATTGGCGGAGATGAGTTTGTTACGATCATGCAAGGAAAGCCTATGGAAAGTAGCGACATGATTGCGAGGAGAATCAAGCGGCAAATCGAGATCCATAACAGCAACAGACACGATGACCATTTGAAGGTCAGTTTTTCGATTGGCTATGCAACTAGTAGAAAACCTGATGACTTAATTGAGACGGTTATGAACAGTGCTGATGAACAAATGTATAAAGACAAGGCAAGCAGGTGATCATATGAGTTTACTGTATTGATCATCGTCTGTATGATGCAAAGTGACCACGATGTTTTGCTGATATGTAGTGATTTATTTGTCTGTTTGTAATTGATTGCAGATGATACCCATCACAGATATAGGATAGTAAATGTATAAATTTATGGTATAATAATAGTATCTATTATATCACTAAAGATAGCAATCGCAAGCGTCGTAAGCCCATCAGAAACAACCACAATACAACAAAAAATGTCCCCTGAAAGAAAGGCTTTGATTAATATGAAAGCAAATAGTGTTTTTCGATTGATATCTATATGTATGGCACTTCTTATTTGCGCAGTTTTTGCATCACCTGTCAGAGTTATGGCAGCCGAAGCGACAGTCATTCTTGGAACAGCTGAAAGTTTTGCAGTATTAGCAGGATCGACTGTGACAAATACCGGATCAACAGTCATCAGCGGCAGTGCAGGTGGCGATGTCGGTGTGTGGCCAGGATTGGCAATTACCGGATTCCCGCCTGGGACAATTTCCGATGGAACAATCCACGCAGGTGATGCTGTCGCCCAACAAGCACAAACAGATCTGACCACTGCGTATAATGACGCGGCCGGCCGCACAGTAACCGCAGACCTGACCGGTCAGGACCTGGGCGGACTGATACTCACGACGGGTGTTTATTCCTTCGATTCGTCTGCACAGCTAACAGGGACACTGACACTGGATGCTGAGGGAAACCCTGATGCAGCCTTCATCTTCCAGATAGGCAGTACATTGACCACCGAATCGGCCAGTTCTGTCGTTCTCATCAATGGGGCTCAATACTGTCGGGTATTCTGGCAAGTTGGAAGCTCAGCGACCTTGGGAACCGACAGTCTGTTCATCGGACATATCTTTGCCTTGACTTCTATCACAGCGACAACAGGTGCAGAAGTACAAGGACAATTGCTGGCACGTAACGGAGCAGTTACTCTGGATTCGAATACGATAACAAATGGAGTCTGTGCGGCGCCAACGCCGACCTCGACATTGTCTCCGACCCCATCTCCAACCACATCTCCGACTCCGACTCTTACACCAACGCTTACGCCTACCCTGTCTCCGACTCTTACACCAACGCTTACACCTGCCCTGTCCCCGACTCCGTCACCAACACTTACGCCTGCCTTATCACCGACTCCTACACCAAGTCTTACGCCTGCCCCATCCCCATCTCCGACGTCTGCAGCATCAGACGCCGATGATGATATACCACAAACCGGTGAAACAGGCAGTTACATATTGATCGGTCTGATTCTACTTGGTCTGGCCGGCGGTTTAGCTTTATTCCAGCGACGCATGAAAACGCATTAATGCAATAGCGTTGCAAGTGACTTAATGAAAATCGGAAAGAGACAAACAGATGGAGACAAAAAGACTAAAAATTGTGGTAATCAGTGATAGTCCATCAAATGCAGCCTATTTTACTGCAACTATTTCTGCAGCGCTACCAGGAACAGAGGTTTATATTGCTCTTGATGGATTACAAGGGGTACAACTTGCGAAAGACAACGAACCTGACGTCATTCTGATTGATATATCAATTACGCATAAAGATAGCTTAAAAGTAAGCCGGATTATCAGGAAGGATAAAGCTTTGCAATTAACCCCAATGCTGTTTATCACAGACTTGGAATCCGATCGCAAATTACGGAATAGAGCCATAAAAGCTGGAGCAGAAGCTTTTCTGATCAAGCCTATTGATGATGCGATATTGATAACACAATTGACAGCAATGGCAAAAATCAAAGAGCGAAATATCCTCATCAATACGCAAAAAGAACAGCTTGAAACTCTGGTCAAACATCGTACACGTGACTTAAAAAAAGAGATCAACGAACGAAAAAGGCTTGAGGTTGAACTGCGGAGAAGCGAAGAGATCTTTAGAACATATATCGAAAAAGCCCCGATCGGTATTTTTGTGGTTGATGCTTCGGGCAAGTATAGTGATGCGAATGTAGTGGCATGCCAGTTAATGGGTCGTACCAGAGAAGAGGTCTTAAAGCTGTCTATATCTGATTTTCTGACACCGGCTCATCTTGACAGAGGCCTCGCAGGATTCCGTGAGCTTGCGAGCAAGGGATTTTTAAATGCAGAACTAAAAGTCAGGAGAAAAAACAGTCAAGATTATTGGATAATCCTGCGCGGCGCCAAAATTAGTGACAACTGCTTCATCGCCTTTTGCAGTGATATTACGGATCGGAAAGAAAAAGAGGCCAAAGTTGAATATTTAAGTTATCACGATTCATTAACTGGTGTTTATAACAGGACATTTTACGAGGATGAGATCAAGAGACTCGACACAGAAGAGAACATTCCTTTTTCTGTGATCATTTCTGATATCAATGGACTAAAACTGATCAATGACACACTGGGGCATTCCGCCGGTGATGCTGTTCTTATCGAAACCTCGAAGCTGCTCAGCAAGTTTTTAAGAAAAAATGATATATTAGCGCGTGTTGGCGGTGACGAATTTTCTATATTATTACCCCGGACAAGCAGTCAAGAAGCTCAGAAAATTTTTGATCGAATTCAGTTGGCATCCCGGGCGTGTAAAATCGATTTATCAAAAGAACCAATGCCTTTGAGTATTTCCTTGGGGTATGCAACAAAAAAAAGGGGGACAGAATCATTCTCGCATATCAATAAATTGGCTGAAGACTACATGTACAGACAGAAACTTCTTGAACGTGAAAGCTTTCACAGTACTTTTCTAGAATCATTAAGATTATCGCTATTTGAGAGGAGTCATGAAACTGAAAAACATGCTGCAAGACTGATTCAGCTGTCACATGAACTGGGCATGATAATGGGATTGGGTAATGATGATCTAAATGATCTCGCGTTATTATCATCACTTCATGATATCGGTAAAATAAGTATTGATAATAGCATTCTTGTCAAACCTGGCAAGCTCACTGATCATGAATGGCTGGAAATGAAAAAGCACCCGGCAATCGGATACAGGATTGCGATGGCGTCAACAGAGCTCAGGTCGATAGCAGAATACATCTTATGTCATCATGAGCGCTGGGATGGTACGGGTTATCCTCAAGGATTGAGCGGAGAAAACATACCGCTGCTTGCACGCGTTATTTCGATTGTAGATGCTTATGATGCAATGACCAGCGACCGCCCATACAGGAAGGCCATGTCAAGAGAAGCTGCAATTGCTGAAATTTCTGATAATTCAGGCAGTCAATTTGATCCAAAGATCGCAACTTTATTCCTGACTCTTGTTTGATACCTGTCGGATAATCTCCTCGTACACCAACAGAGGATCCACAATGACAACCCGGCCGACCTGACAGTCGCTGAGTCCAGCATACAATTCTGCCTGACCATCGTCTATTCTTACAAGTCCTGATGTAAATATCACATCAGCTGTACGTTCATTTTTTTGCGGACCAGAAGGGAAACTGTTGCGGTCGGCAATGATCTGGACAGGCGTACACAGCCGTGTTGCCGGGTCGATCGCGAATGACATACTGTAGTAGTGAATGATATGGACGCCTCCCATATGTTCACCCCGCGATAGATGGCCAATCACTCCGATCAACCCATTCTTCAGGTTATAGAGCTGGTTACAGCCGCCCCACTCATCAGGCATAAACTGACCTTCGAGCAACGGTGCCTGATTGATCAAGATCGCGTCGACCTGATCGATTGTGCTGGCAATCGTAAAACCAATTCTGGCTATGCAGCCATGTTTTTCCAGCATGCCCTCCCCTTGCGGCCGTGTAAAAACAGCAATCTTCCCATCGGACATCTGCAGAAGACGGATATCTTTCATCATGTTCGGTCCGGCAAAGGCGAATTCCAAAGACCACAGTGTTTTCCCGTGATAAAAGTGAGTCGTGTAAGCAATGCAGCGGGGGCCATCCCAAAGTACGGAAACACCACCAAGCCATAGTTCGTTGTTAATAAAGGTCACAAATGGATCTTGTAAGTCAAGAACCGGCGCACCGGGTATCAGGATCCATTGGTCTCCCTGCTGGTGGAAAAACATCGTTCTCGATACTTCATCGTGACGGTATTCGACCCTTGCTGCCATCACAACCATACCGTCAATAAAAAATGGAATCGAAGGATTGTAGACATCATAGTGCTGCACACCAGCAAATACCTGGACGACACCTGTTCTTTCAGGCTTTCGGGTCTGATAAAAATCTGCCAATAGCGTTTTTGCTGCAACAGCTTTCTGGTTGGCCAACTCATTCATGGAAACACCCCTATGGAATAATTAGGGGAGGAAGCATCCAGCTTTTTTGGCCGCTTCCCCCCCACCTTTTAAACGATCCTTATGCGATTGAGTTAACCAATCTGGCTTTTCAGATCTGCCAATGTTGGATAAGTGATGTTGTTCTCCTGATCGGAAAGCTTCCGGCCGGCCAAATATACTTCAGCTTGCTTGACAACTTCAGCTTTGATCGCCGCGATATCTTCTTGCAGGAATTTATTCTCACTCATCGTTTGATTAATTGATGCTATTTCTGCTTCAACATCCGGGAAAATGCCAAGAGTCAGATTATCCATTCTGGTTTTTGCGGTCAGAAAATCAGGATTTGCCAATTGGTTTTTCACAGGATCGCCATTGAAACGAAAACCAGAAAGCATCGGGTTGTAGTACGCGTCGACATTGTTTGCTGCTTTCATGGAATGGAGAACATCTTCCGGATAACCCTGTGGATAGCGGATAAAGTTTGGATTCCAGCTTAACTGGTAACCTGGAAAATTATAGTTGGTAGCCAGATCCAGACCTTCCGGGTACGTATATTGATCGGATCCGATGGCCAGATAATTTGTGCCTTCGATGCCCCACTCGATCAGGTCATGGTTTTCCGTCGATGAAAACATCCAATCGAAAAATCGCATGATGCGATCAGCTTTGTCATCTGATGTTGTCACAGGGATACAAATAAAATTCCAGGCTGTATATGAGCCCTTTTTCAGCCCCTTGATATCTTGGCTGCCCAGCGGATCAGGATCCCAGATCTCCAGCTTGGCGCCGGTAACGGATTGGGTAACACCCGATAGGACCAGGTTATATTGGGCGGCATCCCAGTAGAACGACGCACCTTTGCCGGCGGTAAAGGTTCCCTGGGCGTCATCTCGCGTGATGACATCCTTCTCAATGTACCCTTTTTCATACCAGGCACGAACCTGTTTTTGAATGGTGTAATCAGGAGTGTTATAAGGAGCCGGGAAGTTGGCATAGGCTTCATTTGGTTCTCCAGAAATAACACTTTCGATAATTGTGTAGTCTTTGATATAGAGCGTAGCCGTGATGCCTGGAGCCAATTCTGCTGTCCACAGGCCTGCCTCTACCTGCGCGATTGCGTTCTCCGGATTCTGGACATCGATAATACTTGCCGCACCATAGGACCCGTCCTTTTTCATCACGAATGGAATCATCGCTGGCTCATTGTCCACGATGGCCTGCAGATAGGCTTCGAAACTGGCCAGATCGCTAACTGGATCCAAGTTGTATTTCGTACGCAAATCGCCGCGCAGAAATACCATGCCGGAACCGCCAAAGGATTGGGTCAATGGAACGCCAAAGATTTGGTCGCCGTTTTCTCCCATCATGTTATTTGACAGAAATGATGCGTTGAAAGCTGCTTCCAGGCCGGCATATTCGGGATTGAGAAAATAGGCTGTCAGATCGCGATAATTACCCTGCAGGATAAACGTGTTCATGTTCATCCAGGGCGCATCGAAACACATATCCACATCCTGGCCGGCTGATAATTTTAGTTTGATATTGTTGGAATAATCACCTTGCGGCGTCCAGTTGATGTTGATCTTCATGTTAAGCTCATCTTTGGAACTTTCTTCAAATTTGGTAAGCACTTCATCCATCTGGTTAGGCTTGTCGCCCCATAAAAAGAGGTTAACTGTCATCGGATCCAGGTTTGACGATGTGGTGGCATTGCTCCCTGATGGATCGGTTGCTTGCGTCGTTCCTGCTGGTGTGCAGCCGGCCACAAGACCAACGGTCATCAGAATGGCAAGAACCAGTGTAAGCGATTTTTTCCAATACTCGATCTTGTTGGATTGGGTTTTCATTGGGTTCCTCCTGAAGGTTATCCTTCAAAGCCATATTGTTTCAATATCTCAGCATCTGCGAGGATCAAGCCTGTTGCCTTACCGGCAATGACTGCTAACCCTTGATCCCTCCTACTTTCAGACCACCGACGAAATATTTCTGCAAAAATGGATACAGGAATATGATCGGACCGATGGTCACAATGGCAGTTGCCAGGCGCAATGTGTATGTTGGTGGTACAATCGTGCCTGATGAAGCACCTTCACCTGCAATTTGTGTCGCCGAATTGATATTACGGATGATCCGCATAATGATGTACTGAAGGGTAAATAATTTCTCATTGCTGATATAGAGCATCGCTTCCATCCAGGCGTTCCAGTAACTCAAGGCGTAAAACAAGCTGATTGTCGCCAGTGCCGGCAGCGAAAGCGGAATAACGACCTTAAACATGATCAGCCATTCATGGGCGCCTTCAATTCGGGCGCTTTCCTTGAATGCATCTGGAATATCATTGAAGAAATTGCGCAACATAAACATGTTCCATGGATTAAGCAAAGCGGGAATGATGTAGACCCAGATGGAGTCTCCAAGTTTCAGATATCTGGTTATCAGGATGTAAGTCGGCACCAGACCACCGCTGAACAGCATGGTGAAATAAAAGAAGAAGGCTATTTTGTTGCGGTACTTGACCTGTTTACAACTGAGGGCATATCCGCACATGGAAGTGATCAGCATGCTCATGGCGGTACCAACGACTGTTACAAAAATACTGACACCATATGCTTGTGGGATTGTGTTTGAGCGGAATATGGCTTTATATGCCTCTAATGACCATTTGCTGGGAAACAATCGATAGCCTTCCCTGACCAACGTCGACTCATCCGTGAGCGACGCCGAAATCACCAGGATAAACGGAGCCAGGCAAATGACCGCAAATATAACGATGAATGTGCCGAAGAAGATCGGAACCAGTCTGTCCCCTTTGGACATCAAATGGTTATTGGTTCCGGTGAAAGTCTTTTTGCCAGTCATATCCATATACCTTTCTAAAATATCGCCGCATCCGGACTGTATTTCTTTGCCATCTGGTTTGAGAAAATAACCAGCAAAAACCCGATCAGGGATTGATACAGACCAACAGCAGCGCTCATGCCCATGGATCCTGAGGTTCGGATAGATCGGAAAACATATGTATCGATGACATCTGTTGTCGAAAACAGGACCGAGTTATCGCCAACCATCGTATAGATCATGCCGAAATCGCCATAAAAAATCGTCCCGATACCGAGAATGGTCAATAGGATGACGGTCTCTTTCAACATCGGTATAGTAATCCGGAAAATGGCTTGCATGCGCGATGCCCCGTCAATCCGGGCGGCCTCATACATACCCGTGTCAATACCGAGAATTGTTGCCATATAAATAATGGCGCCGAAGCCTGCTCCCTTCCAGATCCTGACAACAACAAAGATCACCGGCCATGCCCGGGCTTCTGTATAAAAGCTGATCGGTGTACCGCCCAAAGCCTGGATCCACCGGTTGATGTAGCCGCCATCACTGCCGATGAAGGCTTGAACAAACATGGCAACGACCACCCAGGAAATGAAATTGGGGAAAATCATGACCGATTGGTTGAATTTGACGAAGATATTCTTGCCTAATTCGACAAGGATGATTGCCAGGCTGACAGCAGCGATTGTGCCGGTCACAATAAACAAGATATTCAGCCACAGCGTGTTAATGGTGATCTGGAGCCATTGTGATCCGCGAAAAAAGTATTTGAAGTTGTCGAGCCCAATGAACTGACTTCCAAAAAGCCCTTTGATCGGGTTGAAATCTTGAAATGCTATGGATATGCCAACCAGTGGGATGTATTTAAAGACAATCGCATAGAGGATAGCGGGCACAGCCAGCATATAAAGCCAAAAGTTCTTGCGGATCTCCGTGATGAACCGGTCTTTTTTCTTCTCCTGAAGGTGATCTCCTAAGAGCTTATTTTCTTGCATAAGCGGTCCCATCCTTCCGGTATTGTGAAGCGACACTTGAGACTTTTATTTTAACGCTATGGATACGATATGTCAATTGATTATGATAATATTTTTTATAATTATTTGTAGTATAAAATATATCATTATGAAACGGTTGATGCAATTTCTACTGGAATCGTTTGATTCATTTTCGAGCTTATAAACTTATATAGTAAATGGATTGACAGGTGTGTTGCGCTTACTGCTTTTTTGCATCTTCGTTAAACGATATAATTAAAGCAGATATAACAAATGTTATTTGAATTAACGAGAAATGGCAGGAGGATATGCAAATGAACATTGTGGGAAAAAACTTTATAAAAGTAAAAGCGGAGGTTATGAAAAACTTTGTGGCAACAATCGCATACAAAGCGGGCATGCCTGAAGAAAAAGCAGATTTTCTGGCAGATCTGTTGGTCAAAAACGATTTGCGCGGTGTTTTCAGCCATGGAACCATGCAGATTGCCACCTATGCCAGAATCATGCGCGATCACTTGATTAACCCGGATCCGCAGATTTATACTGCTAATGAAAATCCTGCAACAGTTATCATCGATGGTGATGGGGGTCTGGGCTACTTTGCTGCTTATAGAGGCGCAGAGGCGATCATCGCCAAATGCCGTGCAAATGGCATTGCCGCAGCTGTGACCCGTAACCATGGCCATATCGGGGCTGCCGGTATTTATGCCCGCCTGTTGGCGGAAAATGACCTGATCGGCTATGTGACCTCCGGCCAGCAGCTCAATTTAAATCCTGAACAGTCGATTATGCGGGCAGCCGGCGGATCACCGATGTCGTTTGCCGTTCCGGCCGGTCAGGAATACCCTATGATCCTCGACTTTGGCGCCATGCATGATTTGTATGCTGATTCGCCGCACGTGTCTGATCTGTTCAGTTTGGCTCCCGGCCTTGTTTTTCGCAGTATGGGCCTGGGTTTTATGTGCCAGGCACTCGGCGGTTTTCTTGCCGGAATACCGCTTGATGAAAAAGTGGTGTCACGTCAATATAAAGGCGCCAGCCAGGGCAGCTTGATCATCGCCCTGGATATTCGCCAGTTTGTTCCCTTGGCAGATTTCAAAAAGCAGATGGATGCTTACATGAAGATAACCAGCCAGATGCAGCCGATGCCCGGCTTTGATAAAGCGACTCTGCCAGGTGTTTTGGAAGCAACGCGTGAACGGGATTGGATTGTTTCCGGCATACCGGTCGATGACAGCCATAGAGCCGTATTAGCCAAAACTGCGGCAGAATTTGAACTGAGTCTGCCATTTTAGCGTCACTTGCGGCAGCACATTGACAACTTCAGTTTATCGCAACTGTGCGTTTACAAATGCCTCGGCCAACTGCTCCCGCGACAAACTGCTCCTCAGATAGCATCGCCCACCGACAGGTATGGTAATCGCACCATTCCCTGCAGCAAACGGTATCGGTTCACTGCCCAGTTCCTTTTGCAAAATCACATCCTTCGCGTCCAGCGATAACTTGAGGTTTCCGCTCCCCGACGCATGCCAATAAACCACATAGCGCTCATCATTTCTCTCGAAAATGAACGCAATAACCTCTTTATTCCCTCCTGCCGTGCCCGTTATCTGGTCGTAAGAAACCAGTTCGTAATCATTGTGTTCGTTGATCAGAAGGATATGCTCCTGCGCAAGGTTCTGCAACGCCAGTTTCTGCTCCTCTGTAAGCCATTTTTGAGCCCTGACATCTTCCCAGCGTCTCATAACCT
>JAWSUP010000058.1:0-15016 GCA_033549405.1 Bacillota bacterium
GATGCCTGGAACCGAACCATCTTGCAAAGCGATCCGAAAAGCGTGTCGCAGCGGTTTATTCTTCATCGAAAAGGCCTGTGAAGTCATGGCTTTCTGCCTCCATTTCGTCAAGGAACAATTCCTCGAGGGTCAGCGGGAATTTCTCCACCAACACCGGGTTGAGCTGCCTGAGTTTATCGTCCGCGATGACTTCGCTTTCGCGGGCAATGAACGTCGCGATCGGCCCGGTGCAGGCGATGTCTTTCAGGTTGATCGCGGCAAAATCCTCTGCTGCCGCATCACGGGACAACACCACACGATAGCGTGTTTTCTGGGCCCGCAAGGTCTCGACAGCGTTGTCATAAACGATATGACGATGATTGATGATGCCGATATGGTCGCAAAGATCCTCCAGTTCCCGCAAGTTGTGCGATGAGATCACGACGGTGGTTTCGCTGCCAGCAATTATTTCCAGCATCAGGCGGCGCACGGTATTGCGCACAACCGGGTCCAGTCCGTCAAAAAGCTCGTCCAGCAGCAGGTAAGACGGCCGGGCTGAGAGCGCCAGGATAATCGCTGCCTGGCGCTGCATGCCTTTGGAAAAGCGAAGGATCCGCGCCTGTGGATCGAGACCGAAGACTTTGACCAGTTTCTGTGCGACCGCATCACTCCAGTGCGGATAAAAGCCCCGGTAAAACCTTGTCATGTCTGTGATTGTTGCCTGGGGGAGAAAGTAGAGCTCATCGGGAATCAGGACCATCGTCCGGCGAACCAGGGCGTTGTCATAAACATCCTCTCCGTCTGCCAGCACCTTCCCATGATCGGGTCTGTAGATGCCCATCATGATTTTCAGCAGCGTGGTTTTGCCGGCGCCATTATGGCCAACCAGGCCGTAGATGCTGGATTTCTCCACATTGATCTGTACATTCTCCAGCGCCGTCAGCTTCCCGTAGCGCTTGGTGACATCGCGCACTTCAATCATGTCCGCACATCCTTTCCAAATCCTGCATACGCCTCTTCCACCATTTTTTGTACTTGTTGTTCGCTCAAACCGCTGGCCCTGGCCACACTCAGTGCCAGTTTGAACTGCTCAGCAGCCCTGGACTGGAGATGGCTGCTTTCCATGGCGCCTTCGGCCACAAAAGTACCGCGCCCCGGAACCGTATAAAGAACCCCATCTGCCTCCAGATCCTGGAAGGCTTTTTTTACAGTGTTGAAATTTAGCGCTAACTGCGAGGCCAGCGCTCGAATGGATGGCAGCGGGTCATGTGCTTGAAGCGCACCGACCACGACCAGTTCCATGACCTGGTTCTTGATTTGCTCGTAGACAGGCACCCGGCTTCGCGGATCAATGATCAGCATGATAATCCTTTCAAGTGTGCTATGTGTACTATCACACATGCATTATGAACGGTTCATATTGTGTTGTCAATAGAAGCTTATTTAATCGCAGATCCAAGCTTTTACCGGGATGCTGACAGTTCGGAACATGCTGGACAGGTGCATAGTCGATCTGGCAGTTCACATTTTTGACAAAATCCAGGCGTGATATATGTGGAATCGCTGACTGCACAAAGAAATTCAGGTATACTACATCTAGACATATCAGAAGAGGTAAACGCTGTGCCTGATAAGAAATCCAATACAGAACTGCGTGACAACACTGGAGCGAGAATCTGGGGCAAGCCTCATGCTGACATTTACAGCGAGCACCCGTTCTTATGAATAATATGCAGTTTAGAGATAAATATGGACCTTACGCCTTGGTCGTCGGCGGCTCTGATGGATTAGGCTACGCTTTTGCAGAGGCGATTGCACGGCGGGGATTGAACTTGGTTATAATTGCACGTCAAGAAAACCGACTGAAAGCAGCGGCGAATCGACTAAAAGAAACATATGAAATCGATGTAATTTCTATAGCAGCTGATATGGCAAACTACGATCGGGTGAAAGATTTGATTGGCTCACTGAAGGTTTCAATTGGGTTGCTGGTATATAATGCCGCGTTTGCACCAATTGGGTTATTCGAGAATACGAGCGAAGAACATCTGGCTCTGGCCGCGGCTGTCAATGTTAAAGCGCCGCTGCTGCTCACAAAATTTTTATCTGTGTCGATGATCGAGCAAAAACGGGGTGGCATTGTGCTGATGTCATCGCTTGCTGGAGCACAAGGCAGCCCGAACCTGGCTGCCTATGCTGCGACCAAATCATTTAACACCATTTTAGCCGAAGGTCTCTGGAAAGAACTGAAGCCGCATGGCATTGATGTGCTGGCCTGCTGTGCCGGCGCCATTCTGACGCCCGGCTATCAGCAGGCGGAAAAAATCAAACAAGCGCCTGGAACACTGGCAGCCAATAAGGTCGCTGAACACACCTTGAATGCTTTGGGCGGCGGTCCGGTTGTAATACCCGGCGTCATCAATAAAGTCGGTCGCTTTATTCTGGCGCGTTTATTGAGCAGAAAAGCCGCAATCGATATCATGTCGAAAAACACCGGAGGTTTGTCATGAAACTGTTTTTAGGTTTGATCACCCCACTGGTCGCTTACATCGTCATCACGCTTTTACACCTCATCATTCCGGTCAAAAGAATGAAGGGATATGTCAAGAACGAAATAACAGGCGAAGTGATGAATTACAGGATCAATGGCAAATATGTGCTTGTCCTCTGTATTCTCATCTGGTTTCTGCTTGGGTATTTTAATTTAGTTCCATATATATGGTTGTATGAGATGCGGTGGCTGGGTCTTATTGGCGCGGTTGCGATCGGCTTGTCCTATTCTTTGTTCATTGTTCTCAAATATCCATCGACCGGCAAAACATTCCTGGCTGATCTCTGGTTTGGCAGAATCAAAGATCCGCAGCTAAAAGATGGTTTGATCGATGCAAAGCTGTGGTTTTACTTGATCGGGGCTGTTATGCTTCAGCTGAATGTCCTTTCGTTTGCGGCGTATCATATCATGAATGTCGAAGCGATCAACTACGGGTTTCTTCTCGGATGCGCGATGTTAACCTGGTTTTGTTTTGATTATCTGATCTTCGAAAAAATCCATCTATGGACATACGATTTTATCGCCGAACGCGTTGGCTTCAAATTGGGCTTTGGCTGTCTTGCGTTTTATCCGTATTTCTATTCTATCTCACTGTGGTTCACCGCTCATCTGCCCGATCCCGGTCATCCTGTTTGGCTGACAAGCCTCTTTGGTGCTCTTTTCCTCTGCGGCTGGGTATTGACACGCGGCGCCAATATGCAAAAATATTTCTTTAAAGTTTGGCCCGACCGGAAATTCCTCTGGATCAAACCTGAAGTGCTTAATGATGGCAAACTCAGCCTGCTGGCTAATGGCTACTGGGGCGCAAGCCGTCACATCAACTATTTCGGGGAGATTATCCAGGCTACAGCTGTAGCTCTTGCCTCCGGCTACTTTGGGATTTGGCCGGTGTGGCTGTATCCTGCTTACTATATCGGTCTGATGTTCACCCGCCAGGCTGATGACGATAAGATTTGCAGGGCAAAATACGGAGTGCTTTGGGATCAATATACCAAGAAAGTGAAATACAAGATCATTCCTTTTATCTATTGAGTCAGGCAATAAATCAAGGTGCCATGTTTTCTGACGTTATTTCTGCGACGCTATGCATCTCGAGTTGGGCCAGGACAAGGCTATAGTAGATGCCTTTTTGCGCCATCAGTTCTTCATGTGAACCCATTTCAGCGATCCGATGCTTGTCGATCACCATGATGCGGTCAACCGATTTCAACGTGGACAGGCGATGGGCGATCATGAAGGTCGTTTTGCCCTTGGTCAGACGGCCAAGCGCCTCTTGGATCAGGTACTCTGTTTCAAGATCGAGGCTTGAGGTTGGCTCGTCAAGAATCAACATAGCCGGATTATTCAGGATCGCCCTGGCGATCGCCACGCGTTGCTTTTCACCGCCAGACAGGCGGTTGCCATGCTCGCCGACATAGGTATCGTAACCATCCGGAAAATTCACGATAAAATCATGCGCGTTAGCAGTACGGGCTGCTTCAATAATCTCTTCCGGCGTTGCGTTCATTTTTGCATACCGGATATTCTCGGCGATCGTACCCGAGAAGAGAAAAGACTCCTGGAGTACAACACCCAGTTGCTGGTGATAGGACTGTGAGGATATGTCATGGAGATTTTTCCCGTCGAGATGAATGGAGCCTTCATCCACATGATACAGCTTCATCAGAATATTGATAAAGGTCGATTTGCCGGCCCCAGATGACCCTACCAGACCGATTTTCTCTCCGGCCTTGATCTGGGCCGAAATGTTCTCCAGCACAGGTTCATAACTCAGGTATCCGAAGCTCATATCGTCAAGTGTGACAGCTCCTTTGATCTGCTCTGTCAAAGGCATTTGTGTTGACTCTTCGGCCAGAGGTTCATCGAGGATATCATAGATACGCTCGAGAGATGTATTGACCATGATCAACTGCCGGGGCAATCGGGTGAGAAAATTCATCGGGCCATAGAGCATCCCCGCATATGCGATGTATTGGTTGAGCTGTCCGGGCGTCAACGAGCCGCTGAGCACCTCAAAACCGCCGGTGATACTGATCAGGATCGTGCCGCTGGTTATCATGAAGGTTACGAGCGGATATAGTGTTGCCCAGAATAATTCATTGCGGCGGGTCAGGTCGCGCAGTCGTTGTGTCGCGGCACGGAAACGTGTCGATTCGCGCTCCTCCTGGCCAAAGCTTTTCACCACCCGGATGCCGGATATAACATCCTGAAGCCTTGAATTGACATCATCCCGGTAGCGCCATTGTTGCCGCCACAGCCGCATTTCCTTGGTATGGAAAAGCCGGACGATCACGGCTGCCAGCGGGATGAAGATGATGGCCAGGAGACCCATTTTCCAGTTGATCACCAGCATCGTGACCAGTGTGCCGATAATCGTCACGATCAAGGTAAACATCTCGGCAAAGACCATCTCGATAAACCGGCGGATCTGATTCGTATCTTGGACAACACGATTCATCAGCTCCCCGGCTTCGAACTTCTCGATGTAGCCCAATGCCAGGCTGTTCGACTTGTTGTAAACACGGGTTCGCAGGTCCCGGCTGATCCGTGTACCTAAGCGGTTGGACCACAGAAAACGAGCCACATAGGATACGATCAGGATAATTGTCAGGATCAGTGTCAGGACAAAATAGATCGCGATTCCCTGCCAGCCGGCCGCATCGCCCAGCAGGACAGAGTCGATGAAATATCGTTCGATGAAACGCTGTCCAATCGATATCAGCGTGATCAAAAGGATCGGAACAAGGATCATCAGGAGCTGTTTGCGGTAAGCTTTGCTCAACTCGAGCAGGCGCTGCCATGTCTGGTGGCTGCCGCTGCAATGCGGACAAACGCTGGTGCCCGGAAGTGCACGGCCACAGCTTGAGCAATAGATCTCTTTTTCTTCGCTCGTGACAGGCTTGGTCTCATTTTTGGTTAACAGGTTCAAGCCACGCGCGACGTAGGAGAGGCGAACCAGGTGGAGTTTTGAATAGCGAGCGAGATAGATTTCTTCCTGGACATCAGTCGTCGACAGCTTTGGTACTGCGTACAGGTAACCGCCATTCACGGTGCTCTCATTAGCTACCCTGGCGAGATCCGCAAAGGCGAGATCGTGGACAATTTTACCGGACTCGATAATCCATAGCCGTTTTGTCGTTGCGGCAACCCAGCAATGATCACAGAGATCTCCCGCCCGATTCAAATCTACCGGGACAGCATACAGAAGCTCCTCTTGTTTGCTGCGATCCGGCAGGAGCGCCAATATACTGGCAGGCATGTCCAGTTTCAGTTTCATATAAACATATCCAGCCTTTTCATTTCCTGAGGAGAAAGGGTCTTTATATCCGGTATTTCAAAGCGGTTCCCGTCAACATCGGTCACTATATAACGTCCACTGCCAATATGAATCACCGTACCGCTGCCCATCCGCACCACGAAACGACAATCACCCCGGTCTGTGCCAACATCCCAGTAAGCATAACCATACTCTTCCTTGACATGCTTGATGCGGGTAATTTTCGGATTGAAATAGCGAAGTTCCAATTGTTCGCACAACATGGCCTGCGTATCCTTGTCCCAGTCGCCAAGTTTGAGTATCAGACCGATCTCCTTACTGCTCTCATCGGATTCACGAATCGAGATATACTCATCCGGTGCTGAAAAAGGGAAACAACGGTGGACCGCGACGCGACGATAGACGGTACCGCGGAAATCCAACCGGACAAACCCGCCGCTGGTCCGGGAAAAGAGGCAATCCTCCGGCTTCAGCCAGCGCATCTTGATTTTATCTTCAAGCGATTGCATGGCATCCGGACGGTCTGTTTCCTGCATCGGAGTGCTTGCTGTCTGCTGGTTTTCCATATCGGTCATCTCTCTTTACACTTCCTTATCTTGTCAATCGATCCCGCGCATAGCCAAGGCTTTGGTCTGCAGTTCCATCAGGTTGAAATACTCGCCGCGTCTGGCAATCAGTTCCTGGTGTGTTCCGGCTTCGGTCAACCGGCCGTTTTCCAGAACAATGATCCGGTCAGCACCCTTGAGAGTCGAAAGGCGGTGGGCAATCGACATGGTTGTCCGTCCCTTGACCAGTTCATTGAGCGATGCCTGGATGGCACGTTCTGTTTCTGTATCGACTGATGCGGTTGCTTCGTCAAGAACCAGGATTTTCGGATTGGCCAGAATAGCCCGTGCAATGGAAAGTCGTTGCCGTTCACCGCCGGAAAGCTGCCGACCGCCTGTCCCGACGATCGTATCGTAACCGTCCGGGAGCTTGCAGATAAACTGGTGGGCATGTGCAGCGATGGCTGCATCCACGATATCCTGACGCCCGGCATCCGGCCTGGCATAGGCAATATTCTCCGCGATTGTTCCCATGAAAATATAAGTTTCCTGACTGACCATCGCCACTGCACCGTGCAGTGATTTGAATGAAAGGTCGCGCACATCATGACCGTCCAGCAGGATCTGGCCTTCGCTGACGTCATACAAACGGGCGATCAGGTTGACCAGGGTCGATTTGCCTGCACCCGATTTGCCGACAATACCAAGCATTTCTCCGGCCTGTATCCTGAAATCAATCTCCTTCAAGACTGGTTTGTTGATCTCATAACCAAAGCTGACACTGCGCAGTTCAATGGCGCCGCTCAGTTCAACATCAAGCGGATTTTCTTTTTCGACAATATCCGGCCGGGCATCGATGATCTCAAACATCCGCTGGGCTGCATTCATGCTTTCACTCCAGATGACGAAGATCATCGAGAAGAACTGCATAGGTCCCTGCATCATGGCCAGATAGCTGATAAAAGTCAGCAATTGGCCATATTCAAGTGTTCCTTCCCTGAAGATGATCAAAATAGCGCCTGTGACCCAGACCAACAGATTTGGTATGACACGACCGAGATTATAGGGCACCTCATAGCAGATATGTGCTTTCATCACATTGATCTCAGCATCGCGCAGATTTTGATTGACCGTATCAAAATGCTGGTTCTGTTGATCTTCCTGGCCAAATGCACGCACGACACGCGCACCGGTATATGTATCGTTAAGGATAGAGTAGACGCGGCGTCTTGCCCTGGAACGGCGGCCATGCGCCTGCCAGGTTGACGGGATCAGCCTGAAGCTGATGATAAACAAAGGTGGCAGCAAAAACAGCGCCATGAAGGCAAGCAGCGGATTCATGCGGAACATGATGACCGCTGTCACCAGGATCGTCAGGACATTGAAAAGAAGATAAGGCAGGCCATCGATGAAAAAAGAGGTTACTTCCTCAGCGTCCCCGTTGATCCGCTGCATCAGGCTGCCGGTCTGTCTTCTGCTGAAAAAGCTGAGCGACAGTTTCTGTAAAGCGTCAAAGGCGTCCGATTTTATCGCAGCAATGATGCCTGGCACGATATAGGCGGTCTGCCGTCCATGCAGGATACTGGTGAGTTGCTGCAAGAGTTTTGTCAACGTCAGGACAACCGCCAGCAACAAGAGCAGGACAGTCGCCCGCTTCGGCAAGCCCATTCTCCCGAGTGCTGCCAGCCACTCAGGATCCTGACCCAGCACCCTGTCATAGAGGATTGTTCCAGTCAGGTAGGGTATAAAGGCGTTAAAAGCACCTGCAAGACCGATCATCACCAGGAGAACGAACAGTCTCAGGCGATAGGGTTTGAATTTCTGGACCAGACGGAAAAAGACTGATTTTCGTTTCAGACAATGCGGACAAAAAGCCCGGTTTTCTTCAGGATAACGACGCCCGCATGTCGGGCAAAACTGCTCGATATCAGTGTCATCGTGCGTTTCTGTCTCAGAATTCGTCAGCAGGGCTTGGACTTGTTTCGTAAAGGCAGCCATAGCCTTAAAGCAGCTTCCGGAGAACCGGAGCAGCCATTTCTCTTCGTCGTTTATCCTGGCTACCATCAGGCCGCCAACAACTTCGTTGACCAGCTCAATCGACTTCATCTCAGTGAGCGCAATAAAAGTCATGTCCTTGATGACCATCGGATTCCGCTCGCGCATGGATGCTTCTTTGGCCCTGCGTTTGCCGCGCCTGATAAACGATTCGCCTGCCTGGACAACACCATTCGAACCGCTGAAATCCGTCAGCTGAGCCCGTTCACCGCTGATAATCCAGATGCCGTCCAGGGTCAGTACAGCGTAAACCTGACCCAGGTAGCCTTCCCGGTCCATATCCGAGCGCACCCAGGCTTTAACATTCAGCCTCAGACCGCGTTGTTCGAGTGCTTTGAGCACCGGGTCCGGTAATTGATGATCCTTCATGCGTAAATGATTCACCGTGTTTCATCACCTGTGTCGAAGAATTGCAGGGCCTTCTCGATATATGCATCCCAGAAGCGCCATTCATGCTTGCCGGGACCTTCCTCGAAGGTTGCCTTAAGCTTGATGGATTCGGCATACTGCTTGAACTTCATATATTGTGGATAACCAGGGTCTTCAGTGCCCATGGCAAAGTACAACCTGGGCAGGATGTTCCTGCCGGCTGATTCAGCCAGCTTGTCCCAGACATTTTCATAAGAGTCCAGATAGGCTTCTACAGATCCTGCCTGGTTCATCATGCGCTGCCACAGCTTATCGTTTTGGATCGGGTCTATTTCGTGCAGATTTCTGGGTGAAGCGGAGAGAATGGCAGCAGCGGCGAACTTTTCAGGATAATTGACGGCCAGTTTGATGGCTCCGCCGCCCCCCATCGAGAGTCCGGCCACGTAATTGTCCGCGCGCTGGTCAGACACCGGATACCAACCATAGATTAGAGGCATCAGCTCTTCCGTGAGATAGTCCCACATGGAAAAGCCCATGGCAAAACGATCCCAGTTGGCGTAACCGCTGTTGAATGCACTGGGCATGACAACGCATAGATCCATTTCACGGGCATAAAGTTCGATTTTTGACTTGCGCAGCCAATCGGTATGATCACCGAACGCACCATGCAGCAACCATATCACTTTGTATTTTCGGTCACCGCTATAAAAATCCTTCGGCAACAGATGGTGCGGACGATCAGGCAGGATGATGCTGATCTCATGGTTGCCATGCAGGTAATAACTGTCAAAATTCATAGAAACAATGGACATTTTCAATCCCTCCTCAAAGTCGTAATAGCGTACAGAGTCACATTCTGAACCTTGTGACAACCTTAGCTGCTTTCCTGCCAATTATCGCGAGTACCGATAAAAATGCTGGTGTCGCTTTCACATAGTGTTATGATCTAATCATAACACTTGACGGGCAATCCGAGAACACATCCTGGTATTGACACACACTGTTATATCTATATTGTCTTGTCCGTACCCCTCTTGACTATTCGGGTCTAACGGATTAAACTTAATGTGAAGTCTAATACATTCGACCCTTGACGGAGGCCGACAATGAAAACACCCAAGATATTTGCCAGTGAATACCGTTTCTGCTTGATCTTGTGGGCGCACGAGCCGGTGAACAGCACCGAGCTGGTCAGGCTGTGCAAAACTGAGCTTGGCTGGAGCAAAGCAACGACGTATACGGTGATCAAGCGCCTGTCTGAGCGCGGTGTGGTGAAAAACGTAAATGCCACAGTCAGTTCGCTGGTCTCCAAAGAGGCGGCGCAGGCCGCCGAACTGGACGAGCTCGTGGAGAAGACCTTTGAAGGCTCGCTGCCGGCATTTATCGCCGCGTTCGCCAGGCGCAAAGACCTGTCGCTGGATGAGCTTACCGAGATTCGCCGCCTGCTCGATGACTTTGGGGAGGATGCATAATGGACGAGCTGTTTCTTAAGCTGCTTAATATGGGCATCGCAACCAGTTGGCTGATACTAGCTGTAATTGCGATGCGTTTCGTATTCCGCCGCGCGCCCAAGACGATCCAGGTCGTCTTGTGGTCTCTTGTCGGCCTGCGTCTGGTCTGGCCGTTTTCCTGGGAGAGCATTCTGAGTATGGTCCCGAGCCGGGAGACGATCAGTCCGAATGTCCTGAAGGATGCCATCCCATCGATCCACAGCGGCATTCCCATCGTCAACCAGGCCGTCAATCCGCTCCTGTCCGAATCCATGGCTCTGACAGAAGGTGTCAGTGTCAACCCGATGCAGGTCATCACTTCTGTTGCAACTGTTGTCTGGCTGGCCGGCGTCGCAACCCTGCTGCTGTCCGGCGTGATCAGCACGGTTCGACTGCGCCGCTGCATTGCTGACGCCGTGCGACTAAGGGATAACCTCTGGCAAAGCGAAAGGATCGCTTCCCCATTTGTGTTCGGTCTGTTTCGGCCGCGTGTCTATCTGCCTCTGGATCTTGATAGCGCCAGCCTGACATCGGTCGTCCGGCACGAACAGGCGCACATCTTTCGGCACGACCATTGGATCAAGCCTGCCGGGTATCTCCTGCTGACCGTATACTGGTTCAACCCCCTGGTCTGGTTGGCTTATCACCTGCTAAGCCGTGACATCGAACTGGCCTGCGACGAACGGGTGGTTAAAACGATGGGATCAGCAGATAAGAAAGCCTATTCAGAGGCGCTGCTTGCGTGCAGCGTGCCACGGCGCCAGGTCACCGCTTGCCCGCTGGCTTTTGGTGAAGTAGGCGTCAAAGAGCGGATCAAGAACGTGCTTCGGGTCAAAAAGCCCGCTTTCTGGCTGATCATGGCCGCTCTTTTGGCCTGTATCCTTCTGGCGGTCTGCTTCTTAACCGATCCCCGGCAGGAAGATGCCGACTCGCCGCTTAACATCCTGAATCTTACCCGGATCGCTGCCGAGACCCAAACGATACCTGCCAATTTGTCTTCCGAGTCAGGAACCGTCCTGCATGCGATCAACGGCGCAGCACTGGCCGCTTATCTGGAAAGTGCCAATTGGAGTCCGCAGCGTGCTGGCTTGCGTCTGGTTCAGCGCGATGCGGAAAAAAGCACAGAGTCGCTTGAGATCCATCTGGGGGATTCCACCTGGCTGCGCGTCTTCAACACCGATACGGTCCTGGTCCAAGCCGGCGTCCAGGAACGCTATTTTCGGGCCGGATCCGGGGACTACGAGAAGATCAAAGCCTTGTTGGGCAGTGCGCCGATGACGATCGCGGTCACGGAAGGTGTCTACGCCTATAAGACGTGTGTCTGGATGTCACCGCTGAGCTCGCATTTACCGGGCCTGGACAGCGGTTTCCTGTATAAAATTGAAGACGATTGCTTCCAGATCATCAGCAGCAGCAGTGGAGAAGTACACGAGCAGTTCACAGGGATCCGCTGGGCATTCGTCCCCTTTACCGACGCAGACTGGGGCAGCCGGTTTATCGCGCCGCCCGTCCCCGATGTCAGCGTTTATCGCGAAAAATACAGCCTGGACCTTTCCGAACGTATCCAGCTGCTCAGCATGGACGGTGAACTGTGGCTGGCGCACCGGACGAACGGGGACAAGTTCTGGAGTATTGAATCTTTGGTCTTACAAAAAGAAAATTTTCTGACGCTGCAGAAGGTGCTGATCCTGGCCGGGTACGGTGAGCATCTGGCCTGGGCGCATCTGCGGCCATACGCGCACAGCGACATTGGCAGCGGGCGCTACATCCATGCTTTTCCCATCGATGAGAATTGGCAGTTTACGGTCAACAGCGGGTCCGGGTTTGCCTACGGCGAAAAGGTGCCAGGTTCGGCGCTGCTCACGCTCGATTACCTGCCGGACCAGACCGGAGCTGACCTGCGCCAGCAGGACCCGTCTGCATTTGTAGCCCAGAAAGAATCGGTCCGGACTGGCCTGCCGGTCGTGTTCTCCGGCACCAGCCTTTGTGCGATGTCACCAGCGAACACGCGGGAGGTCTTGAACGAGATCCGTTACGATCCGGATCATGGCAAAACGTATCTTGTCCCGTTCTCCGTGTACGTCGACGGCAGCGAAATATACGGCGGACGCTTTACGATCACAGATGTCGAAAGCAAAGAGGCCTTGACCTTTTTCCTCCCGTCGGGATTACCCTCGCACACGTATTTGCTCAGCAACACGAAACCGGGGCATCGCTATGTGATCACGTTCAAGGCCGAAGACGATACCTACGCCTTTATCCTGGTGCGTTAGCAACCATCAATTATCAATGCGCTCGTGATAATGTGTTGAAAAGCAGAGCCTTTATGGGCTAAAGAATATAGAGAATATGACTGGATATGGGGTATCGAGTGATAAAACGTCAGAAGAAACTGAATTGAACACTATTTCAATAAACATTTATTCTGCCGTTATATCTGTTTCATGCAATTGTAGATATTCATGTTTCAACCAGTTCATCCTGCTTCTTCGTCTTCATACACAAGCGATCCTCTTGTAAATACTTTGTCAGATACAGTAGTCCTGTACAGTATGCTGTGGATTTGTCTTCATCGTAATACGACAGGTGATTATCGTCAACGCAGTAGCAATAAAAAACAGTGAAGATTTCTCAGCACTGTTGGCGGAAGAAACGGGGCGGAACCTGATTCCGAGATAGTGAGGAAGATAGCGAACGCAAGCCAGCTGTTGTGATATGATGGCTTTAGGCCAGTTTACTGCTTGATGTCCGCAGCACTTCGTTTGTTCCGAACCTGTGCACGACGGACAGGCGTTAGCCGACAAAGGAGGAAAACCATGATTTTTCCCGTAGCTTTAGCCTCATATTCGTTTCATGGACTGCATGCAACCGGTGACCTGAACCTCCTGACTTATCTTGAATTGCTGTATTCAAGATATCACGTGGCGAACGCCGATATCTGGACCGGTTTACTGCCTCCTGCCGCTCTCGAGGCGGATTACCTGAAAAAAATCCGCCGCTTCATGGATGACCGCCAGCTCTCGTTGGCGAACCTGTGTGTGGATGGACCGGTCCTGTGGGATGATGATCCGGGCAAACGCGCGGCCAATCGACTGACCATGCAGCGATACATCGAAGCTGCCGGCATCCTTGGCGCCCGAACGATCCGGATCGACTTTGGCGGCAACGCCGGGCTGATGGGTGATGAACCGCTCGAGGTTATAGCCGGTCTGTATCGTGAATATTGCGGCATCTGCCAGGAACAGGGCATGCGCATCGGACCGGAAAACCACTGGGGCTGGGATCGTTTGCCGGAAAACCTGGCACGTGTTCGTGAGGCTGTCAATCATCCGGCCTACGGGCATTTGCTGCATGTCGGCAATTGGCCGGATGGCCAGGGCAAACAGATGCTGGAAACGGTTTTGCCCATCCTGATGCATACGCATTTCCCGGCTGACAGCATCACTTGGGCTAAACCGCTGATGCGCCGCATCGCCTTGACCGGATATCAGGGCGCCTATAGCGTCGAACATCACAGTGCCCAACATGAATTGGAACGCGTCCAATGGCAATTGGGCATCCTGCGCGGCCATATTGCGGAACTGGAGCAGGAAGGTCTGGAGAATCCTGCCGAAGAAAGTTTCTTTGCGAAAATCATCCGGCAGCCGGCTTTGGAAATCATGTGAAGGGAAGTGGACAGATTATGGATAAAATCAGGATCGGCATCATCGGTAACGGCATCATCGCCAACAAACACCTGGCTGAATACGGCAAGATCGATGGCGCAGAGGTCGTTGCCCTCTGCGATATCGATCCAACAGCCCTGAATACGACTGGTGACCGTTTCGGCATTGCCGACCGCTATCAGAACATCGGCGACCTGTTGCGCCGCGACGATATCCAGGCTGTGGATGTCTGTCTGCACAACAACCTGCATGCGCCGGTTTCGATCGCAGCCATGCGGGCCGGCAAGGATGTCTACTGTGAAAAACCGATGTCCGGCTCATACACGGATTCGCTGGCCATGTACCGGACGATGGAAGAAACCGGCCGAAAACTGCATATTCAGCTGGCCTTCATTTATCATCCGGAAACCAGAGCGACGCAACGGTTGATCGCTCAGGGCCGGCTTGGCCGGATCTACCACATGCGTTCCTATGGATTCCGACGCCGCGGCCGCCCGTATGTCGACGGTTATGCCACGAAGGAATTCGTTAACCAGACGACGGCAGCGGGCGGCGCTCTCTTTGATATGGGCGTTTATCACATTTCGCAGTTGCTCTACCTGGCCGGGCTGCCAAAACTGGAACGTGTCGTCGGTTCGACCTATGCCCATGTTGCCATGAATGAAGAGCGCCGCCGGATCTCTGGGTTTAATGTCGAGGAATTGGGTTGTGGATTTGCTACTTTTGCCGGCAATCTGACGCTCGACATCCTGGAGAGCTGGGCTGTTCATCAGGGGGCTTTCCCGGGTTCGATGATCATGGGCGAGCAGGGCGGCGTACAGTTTGAGCCGTTCCGCTATTTCTTTACGCAGGATGATCTCGAGATGTCTGCCGAGATCGACGTTAAGGCTATGAATTACCGCAACCACACGGTTTTTGCCGACGAGATGGTTTATGACAGCAGCCAGGCCCACTGGATCGCGTCGTTGCAAGGCCAGTGCGACTTACTGCCGACAGCCCGGATCGCGCTCGACACGCAGCTGGTCCAGGAAGGGATTTACATGGCGCATCAGCTGAACCGGGAAGTGACGGCCGACGAGATCCGT
>JAWSUP010000059.1:0-14974 GCA_033549405.1 Bacillota bacterium
CTGGCCGACGACAAAGTCATTGAAGTAATCAACCTGGGTGATGGTGTATTGCTCGAAAGGCAACGTTGCTTCTGCCCCGTTAGAGAAATAGGATTTTCCGTTGATCTGGAACTCCACGAAAGCCCGTTCCCCGCCCGATAGGATTGAATCATTTTTCTGGAAAAAGATACCGTCACCATTTGTCTTGGCATAGCCGGATGCCGGGTATTTACGAATTTCTGTATTGTTCAGATCACCTGGGTTGCCCGGATTAAATGAAGCGTCTTTGGGAATGATCCAGATTCGGTAAGGCATGTTCGCAACCGTCGCAAAGCCGCTTTCATTTCCGGGACCGGAAGGCACTTCCTTTTCAATCACGCCGCTGACCCGTCCCGGATAGACATAGGCCTCCATGAAGGTGACCCGGTGGCCGGCTGTATTCATCTGTTTCTTTTCCCACAAGGTTGGCCGCAGATTGATCAGGTTGAAATGCTTGCCGAGAAAATCCAGATAAACATTGAGGATCCCATAGAGTTCAATGTCCAATTCATATGGCGTGGCATCCACCTGCACGCCGGTCCCAAGAAATACGCCCGCACCAATCAGATCGTAACCAAAAAGCTCGATGCCCAGCATGGGCCCGAACTTGATGTATCCATCGACTTCACCGGTCAGGTTGACATCCCCTTCGCCCTTGATTGTCTGATCATATACCGGGTTGACACTGCAGGGGATATAAGCTGCGGTTTTGCCGCGGACACCGACGGTGGTCGAAGTGAATTCCCTGGCCGCAATTTCCAGCCTGAGACTGCCATCCAGTCCGACGATGACAAACACGCCGCCGGTCACACGGCCGACATCCCCGATGCCGGCATCGATGCCAAATACCGGGATGCGGATTTCTTCGCTGATCGCGGCTGTCAATTCGACCATCAGGTAGCTTTCCTGATTGAGCGTTACAGCAAAACGGTAACCGCTGAACCGGGTATATTTAGCGTTTACCAAGAGCTTCTGGATGCCGATACCGCCGCTGACTTTGATCTGGATCCTGGCGCCGCTGCTTGTCTGGGCATCCAACAAGGTATCATCGAATTTCAGGTCAACCAGCTTGTCTCCGAATATATACTTATACCCTTGGTATTCGTCTTTTAGCGACACTTGCCGGACAGACGATGGATCATCGAACACCATGCTTTTCTCAATATTCGGGGCGAAGCCGCTGATGTTGCCCCGCGTCAGTTCTATCGTCTCGCCATCTTCTCCACCCAGTGAAAAGTCGTTGAAAATCTCATGCAGCTGAGGCCTGGCTATGGAGTAAGTGTCTTGCAGAGCCGACACCATGTTCAGTAGTTCGCTGTTCATCTCGTATATGCCTGTATGCACCGTCGGTGAAACAACCTTGAACGCGGTGCGCGATGCTTTGTCCACCACTACCGTGCCTGCCTTCACAGTGCGGTTCTGCTGGGCCGCTGCCGCGTCGAGGACAGCCATCGGCACATAACCGCCATCTGCAATAATATTGACCGGTTTCTGTTTCTGGAGTGAACTGCCAGCCAGCAGCTGCCCTTCGGAAGCAATCTGCTGCATGACCGAATCTGATCCTGTGATGTCGAGGACATCATCGGCCAGCTCATACTGCACCTGGGTAAAAGAAGCCGGCGTGTCCCCGGCAACCAGCGTCTGCCAGCGCGCACTTGGCTGAGAAAAGTCATAGTGAAGGTTGGTGACGGCAGGTATCGAATCAAGATCATTATGGCTGTATTCTGGATAAGAATCTGGGAAGGGATAATCGTTTGATGAAGATGATTGAGTAGATACAGACACTGATGTGGTTAATGGCATGCCTGAAGGCAGTTGAAAAAAAACGAAAACCAGCACAAGTGCCACAGGCAGCAGCTTTCTCATTGCGCACCTCCAGAGACAAAAGCTTATCGCAGTTTCATGGCCTTTATGAGGTAATTTATAGTTATATTATACGCCTGCTCAAGCTTTGATACCAAGTGCTGAGAAAATTATTTTTGTGGCAGAATTCAGTCGGATCAGAATGTTCATGAAAAGAAAGGGATATGTGAGGTGATAACGCTTTAAAAACGAAAATACATGAACGGATTATAGGAACCGTCAACCAGATACGCCGTTGATACGATCAGGATCACAGCACAGGCTACGGGCTCGAGGACTGTGCGCAAACGTTCGCCAATCCGATGTTTTTTTGCAGTTATATAGATGCTTCGCATCAGCGGCGTTGCCAGAATGGATGCGATCACGATGATGAACGCGTAGCTCTTCGCATAATACGTACTGATCGTATTCGTAAAAATCGTGCCAACGCCGAAAAGCCTGCCGCAGGTGCGGATCGCATCGCCCACGCTTGGCGCGTCGAATAGGATAAAGCCGACGAGTGTGATGAACAAGAGATACAGATGCGGCATTATCCTGCCTTTCTCGAGCGGCTTTTTCAGCAGGAATTTCTCCAGAAGGAGGATCAGACCATAATAGAGCCCCCACAATATGAAATTGTATTCAGCCCCGTGCCACAAACCGGTTAAAGACCAGACGACCAGGATGTTCAGGATGAAACGCAGTGCCGGCACCCGATTCCCGCCCATCGGAATATAGACGTAATCCCGGAACCAGACGCCAAGCGTCATGTGCCAACGCCGCCAGAATTCCGTCACGCTCTTGGCGATGTAGGGATAATTGAAATTCTCAGGGAACGAGAAGCCGAACAGTTTACCGAGGCCAATTGCCATGTCCGAGTAGCCGGAAAAATCGAAGTAAATCTGCAGTGAAAAGGCAATCGCGTAGACCCATGTTATCAAGGTTGTCTTGTCCGGCATTTCGCCATAGACTTTGCATACGCCGGCCAAGGTGTTCGCGATCAGGATTTTCTTGCCCAGTCCGATGCAGAACCGGCTGATACCATAACCAAAGGCGGCAAGATCAAATTTCCGCTCCTTCAATTCGATGGCGATCGTCTTGTAGCGGACGATCGGCCCGGCGATCAGTTGGGGGAAAAGCGATACATACGTGAAGAAATCCAGGAAGTTTTTCTCTGCTTTCACATCGCCCCGGTACACGTCAAATGTGTAACTCATGGTCTGGAATGTAAAAAAACTGATGCCGATAGGCAGCGCAACTTTCAACAGGTTTAATTGCGTGTCCAGAATCGCATTGATGCTGCGGATAATGAGATCAACATATTTAAAATAGCCAAGCAGCGATATATTGACCAGCAAAGAAAGAACCAGAAACAGCCTCGGTATGCCCGGCTTACTGCGAAAACGTTCGATTCCGAGAGAACAGGTGTAATCCACAACCGACGAGAGCAATAACAGCAACACCAGTTTCTGTTCGCCTATATAATAGAACAGCAGGCTGAAGGCGAGCAGAATGAAATTTTTCAGTTTGCCCGGAACAAGATAGTAGACAACGAGGACCAACGGCAGGAATATATAGAGAAAACTCAGGCTCGAGAAGAGCATAGCTTATCCCTCTAATCTGTATTCAGACTGCTTGCGATTTCAAGCGTCTCGATGCTGTAAAGAAACAGCACATCGCTTCCGGATTGGTATTGGATCAGTTCAGGCAGACGCGAAGATCGGATATAGCGGATATCGATCAGGTAAACCCGACTGTACCCCTCGAGCAGCTGGGGAGCGATACTCCGACCAAAAGAGTCGCTGAACAGGTATAGGTCCTTCGCTTCTCCCTGGTGCTGCGGGTTCTCAAGCATGACAACAGAACACGCACCACCAAGGAACAGGTCGTACGGATCGTTTTTACTCATCATATCAGGTGAATAGAGCGTAGCCTTTTCAAAACCATTTGAATTTGCAGCAGACCGGTACACGATGGCATGGTCCAACAGGTCGCTGGTCAGGTATGTCAGCGTATCTGGTTTAAGCGGAAGTGCCGACTGGCCGCAGTAGACACCGTAGAAGGGATACAGGGCATGGTGTTCATACACAGATAGCGGCTGGCTGCGGCCCATGGCAGCGAAGAGACGCTCAACGGCGGATTGCAGGCATTCCTGTTTCCAGTGGGAGTCCGTGTGATAATAGTCATCTGCTGAAAGAGTCTCAAAGATGTCGATATAAGTTGCTTCTGCACATCCTTTCTGGATGGTATCCTGTATTTTAACGTAATCAATGACGGGATAGCCGTTCTGTGCGGCCAGGTAATAGGCTTTATCCGGGATGATGGACACATAGACCGTCATATCCTGGAACCAGGTGTCGATCAGCGCGGCGATTTTCCTGGCCGCCAGCTCATCTGCCCCTTTGGTAAAGGGATATGAAATGGCGACAGCTGTCCCGTCCTTGATAAAAATATTATGGTTATCTTTTAACCTGTATATGTAGAACTGGTTGAATGCCTTGATGCGCAAGAAATGGTCCCTCCAGGGAAACTGGTCGAGCATGAAAGTTTCCAGCTCGCTGAAGTACTTGCCGTTCAGAATGGACGCGATCGTGATTTTGGGCAGCTGGGCGAGCTTACGGCGTTCACTCATGGAGATAGCGTGAACCGGGTGTGCGAATGCCAGCACGCCACAGCTGAAGATAACGGCTATAAAGAGCGCTGTCAGCGTCCTGTTGCTGTCATGCCGGATTTGTTTGAACGCATTTTTCATAACCATCACCTGATTCGGAATTGTCGGGAAAAGATCAATTACATTCTAAAAACCCTTACCCAGCATACCGCCGCCGCTCCAGTCATTTTCGCGGTCGATACGGACTGGCGGCAAGGCAGAAAGATCGCTGAATGTCGTATAGAGGGCATCACAGGTGTTCTGGAAGCTGGCGCAGAGCAGGATATATTGCCCGGCATAGCCGACCACGATGGCCTCAGCCTTGATACAGCCAAACCGGCCGGGATTGGTGCCCTTAGCGATCTTGTCCGCCAGAGCGGCCACATCGACACCATCCTGGCATTCGATCAGGACGATGGAATGTGCGAACCAGGAACCTTCTGGTTTTGATTCAGTTGCGGATACAACATCTGATGCAAATTCTGCCGGCGTAAGCCCGAGGATGTCCTGGCAAGAATCGGCATCGACAGGCTTGTCATAGCATGTGATGTCTTTGAGTTCTTCATTGGCAAGGGTTTTCTTGTCAATGGTCTGACTGATCAGCTGATCAAGGATCTCTTTGATCTGACCCTCAAAAGCGGCCTGGTCACTTGGCGCTGGTGTCGGCGTCGGCTGTTGATTCTGTTCGGATCCGTTGTTTGCGCAGGCTGCCAGCATCGTACCGGCCAGAACAGCTGCAAGCAGAAATGATACAAGCTTTTTCATTTTGATTAACCTCCACATCTCCTGTTGCCTTCTGGCAACGCGCTAATTGGCCTTGAAACCTATATGTAAACCAAGTTGAGGAAGTAATCCGGTCATATAGACGATGCAGCAAAAAAAATGTTCCACAGGTTATGTGGCGATCCTCAAGGTACTGCTAAGAATTCATTGTGCAGGTTATTACTCAGCAGTTCCCTCTGTCAACCGGCCTCATACTTGCGTTGAGACTGCCTGTTCGGAGAAAGCTCAAATTGCCTGACTAAACGGTGATGCACGAAACGGTCATGCGAAGGCAGGTCCTGTATACTTGTGGTGATAATAAATTGCCGGCGATTGAAGTAGAGAAACTAAGGTCGGCTCAAATACAGTCTGGACGGAGGTGATGGCTGTGAAAAAACAAAGTGCCAGATCAGGCTTTTCGAAACACAGACTTTTACTGGTTGTGCTGCTGGCCGCGTTTACGCTCAGTTCCTGCGGCATCAATCAGTCTGCGTCATCAACCCAGTCGCCAACGATAACCAGTCAGGTGACAACACCATCTGCAACACCTGCTGCCACAACAACGCTGACAACGGAAACAACGAGAACGTCTGAAACATCGGAAACAAAGGAAACGACTCGGCCGGCACCGACGCCAACTGAACGGACGCTTTTGCCGCCGGTTGAAAATAATCCGCCGAACACAGCATACGAGCCGGCCTTTGCCGGTCAAACCCGGGCGCCCGGAATTGCCACTGCTACGCCGTACTCGGTCACAATTCTGACAGAAGATTTAAATCGTCCATGGGCGGTCACCGCATTGCCGGACGGAAGGCTCATGATTACAGAGACGGCTGGCACACTGCGCATCGTGACGACAGACGGTCAGGTCAGCCGCGCGATCGGCGGCTTCCCGCAGGTTGACGACCGCAGTCAGGGCGGACTGCTTGATGTCGCTCCTGCCCCTGATTTCATATCCAGTCGGTTGATCTATGTTACCCTGGCCGAGATGACAAGCCAGGGCTCATTGACCGCTGTCGGCCGTGGCCGTCTGTCAGATGATGAAAGCCAGGTTGAAAATTTCGAAATCATCTGGCGCGCGCTGCCATACTATAATAACAGCATGCACTTCGGCAGCCGTCTGGCTTTCGACCAGGCGGGAAACCTTTTTGTCACAACCGGCGAACGTTCAGACCTGACGACTCGCCCCAAAGCCCAACTGCTCGATAACGGCTACGGCAAAGTGGTGTACATCACGCCAGATGGCGATCTTGTGCCCGGCAATCCGTTTGTCGGGGTGGCTGGCGCCCAGCCTGAGATCTATTCGTATGGGCATCGCAATATTCAGGGCCTGGCGATTCATCCGATAACCGGTGACGTCTGGGTCAGCGAAATGGGGCCGCGCGGCGGTGATGAATTGAATAGGATCAAAGCCGGCGGCAATTACGGGTGGCCGGTGATCAGTTATGGCATCGAGTATTCTGGATCTCCCATTCCTGGCGCGCTGACCGCTAAGGAGGGTATGGAACAACCTGTCTACTACTGGGATCCAGTCCTGGCTCCCGGCGGCATGACATTCTACACCACCGGTGTGATCGCCGAATGGCAGAACGATCTCTTTATTGGCGGCCTCAGAGGGCAGCACATCGCCAGGATCGTGCTTGAGGACGGTCGGGTCGTGGCCGAAGAGCGGCTGTTGGCCGATGAAGGCCAGCGATTTCGGGATATCGGAGAGGGAACTGACGGTGCGCTATACGCAGTCACCGACAGCGGACGACTTTACCGGATTGGTTGAGCGTAACGCCCATCATCTGGTTTTCCAGCAGGCACACTCAGGTTACGATGTCAAAGACGCGAACAAAATCAACGACGAAGGCGTCCGGCAGTATCGCTTCTTTGACCAGATCACATGGCTTGTTGCCGTCACGATAGCCCATACATTCGCCGTGAATCAGCACAAACTGTTCTGTGTCGGATATCGGCATCAAGTCTCGGGTTAGTTTGATACCGCTCTGCTTGCCATCGATAAAGAATGTGTAGCCGTCTTTTTCCCAGAGCATGCCAAAATAATGGAATTCGTCCAGTGAAAGACTGACGCGCTCATCAGGCGTTGGATTGCCATTTTTATCCGGTTGACCACTGGTGAACGCCGGTCTGCCGGTTGTGGTCATCTGGCGGTGGTTTTTACCGTAACCATGCCAATGCATACAGTGAGGTATGACGGTGCCGGGTTCAAAAGACTCCATGATATCGGCTTCAACCCCACACTGCTCCGCATTCAATGTCGCGCCGATACCTGGCGCCTGCAGCCAGAAAGCGGACCACCAGCCGGGTTGTTTCTGCAGTTTACAACGACATTCGTAATAACCATATTTATGGGCAAATTTCGGTGGATGCATTTCGCCAAACGGCCAAAAACCTTCTGTATCCTTGGGTATATCATAACTCAGCGATCCAGTCTGAAGCAGCGGCGCAAAATAATCGTCACCTTTCTTGATCAGATGCAACTCCAGATTGCTGTTCCCGTCAAACACGAGCGCTTCCTCATCCGTGAAAGTCTGGAACCGCTTGCCCCAGAAGTGCAGGCGAAAATCCCATTTGGTCCGGTCAAGCTCCGGGCCGTCAAACTCATCGTTCCAGATCAGCTTGAATTCTTTGCCATCCGGCAGCAAAGAGGGGTGATAATTCTCAACTTTGAAGGTTTGCATGATCATATCTCCTGATTCTATCAATTTGCAGTACGATCTGCAGTATCGAGGCCGATCATTTCGTTGCCTGAAAAGGCAGGAAGACCACTCACCCTGATTATACATCAGGCTCATTGTACTGCGACACCCCATATCTTAACGAATTCATCACATACATGTCTGCCACACTCGCCCTGACAGAGGCCATCCTGCTCAATGACGGTCGCGTTATAAAGTGCTCCCCGTTGTCAAGACATATTTTTGAAATAAATAAGCACATTATGTATAATAATATGTATAATCATCAGCATAAAGAGAGGAAAATAAACATGAAAAATTATATCAAATTCGGAGGAATGATCGCAACATCAACAGTTATAATGTTTATTCTGATGTACCTGAACACATATAGTTTCGACCATGTGTTTTTCAGTGAAACCAGGTTGTATATGGCGTTATTGATGGGTGCGGTAATGGCTTTAATTATGCTGGCTTTTATGTTGCACATGTTAAAAAATCGCGGGTTAAATATTGGGATTATTGCAGTCAGTTTAGTAGTATTCGGTCTTTCATTATTTTTGGTTCGCAGCCAGACTACAATTGATGACACTTCGTATATGAAAGCAATGATACCACATCACTCTATTGCAATATTAACCAGTGGACGTGCTAGAATTTCAGACCCGCGTGTTAGGGCGCTTGCAGATGATATCATTGAAGCACAACGCAGAGAGATTGATGAAATGATCAGGCTCATAGAAGATCTTGAAAACGGGAAATAAACTCTAGCGAAAAATAAGTGATGACAAGCACTTATCGCTGGCTTCTGATGAGGTTTTTCTGGTATGATCGACTAAGAAACCAGACTGGATTGCTGGTAAGCATTATCTAAGAATATCTATCAGAAGATCCCGTATGGTGTCACACCGGCTCGATCCCGGCAAATTCAGACTTTTCATTGATCAAGGCTTTGAATTTATCAAATTCTTTATAGAAGGAAAGACTAACTTTAGAATAGGATTCCAATTCTTTGTAAAGCCTATGGGATATCAGCTTGGGGTTTCGCCCTACTGCATCCATCACCATAACAAGTGAACAGGCGCTTATTACTTCCTTCATCAAAGACATAATCCGAGTATCTGATTCAACTGCGGCATTGGCACTGAACATGAATGAAATAAGGCTTATGACTTCATCATCAATCAGTTCATTGTCATTCCTCGAGCTGAATAAAGTCTGATGGCTGTCATTTTTATCAACTTCAGCATCCTGGAGATCATCGAGAAGCTGAAGAAAGCTCCCGTATACAAAGGCAAATTGCATTTCTTTTATGTCAAGAGTTCCTTTAACCAGAAAAGCATCTGCAAGAACAGAAGTGCCGCCTTTAAAAAAGCTTATGCGCAGTATTTGATCACAGGAAAGCTGTTCATCCTTGTCCTGTTTCACACTTTCTATTTGGGCTTCATGAATTAACCGCAGACTATCATAAATCTCAGGGAATATGTCTCTGCTGTATTGGGATTCGATTTGACCGACAAGAGAAAACACCTTTTCTTCGATGCAGCTATTCGGAGTCAATTTCTCCCCCTTTAAAACACCAGACAGTCTTCTGTTGAATTTTATTTTTTCATCACTTTTGATATCAGGATTGTCAAGAAGATTGTCTGTGTAAGGATAGAGCAGACTGTAAGCATAAACAGAAGGTGTTATCTCAAGTGGCAACCCCCAATAAAGTTGAAGACTGTTTATTATCCAGACATTTCGCAACGCCTGGAATATTTCCTCATTCGTTAATTGTGGGTTATCCAGTCTTACGCGCACGATGAATTCCTGGGCTGCCTCAAGATATCCTTGCTCCATGAAAAACTTCAAAAACGGCCTGTCAAAAAGAAGTTTTCGTTTGTCCAGTTTCAGCAAAAATTCAGAAACAATAGACTTAACCCTTTCTATTTCAGGTGAACTAAAATTAAGATTGGTGTTTGACATCTCCTGAAGTACGGTTTTATAAGGTCCCAAATTATTCATAAGTATTTGGGACAATCGTTTGAGTGCCTTCTGATTCCTATGCTTACCAATATATGAAACTTGCTTAATTTTACATAAATAGGACCTGCCACAGCTTAGGTATTCATTGGTAGTCAAGTCAAGCAGATCTTCTATTGGAATCATATGCCTGCCCTGCGATATTTTTTCCATAGCTAAGCTGCCTCTTCCCGATTTGTTAAATTCATTATATCATGATACCGCTCGCGCGGGATAGCCAATGAGGTCAAGAATACGCATCCCAGGTCAGGAATTCAATCTGCTCAGTCCTCAGGAATCGACTTGGCCGAGGTTAACGCTTAATCTCTTGAGATACTGTCCTGAACCTTGAGAAAATCAGGTAAACCATTGGCACCTATGACCAAGGTGTTTCCCTGCCCTTCTCCAAGGGCTTGAAGTAAGCGGAGTTGGTACAAGGCAGGATTTCCTTCCAGCATCTTGGCCGCATTTGCCAGACTCCTTAAGGAGGCCATTTCGTTCCGGGCTTTTTCCAGAGCAGCCAGCCCTTCCTGTTTGGCCGTCATGACTTGGATATATCCCTTTTTGATTTCACCGGAAAGGGTAAGATCCTTGATATCCAGTTTTAATAAACGAAAACCGAGATTGGTCATATCAGCATCAATTCCAGTCAGGATTTGGTCAACAATTTCCCTTCGATTCTGTAAAAGGTCTTCTAGTGCGGTTAATGCTGCGGCTCGCCTTAGTCCCAGTTGGAGCAGAGCATACAATTTCTCTATGGCCTGACCTTCAGTCACATGAGCCTTTACCAGGTCAATATATTGATATGTTGCCAGCATAGTCACTTTCACCGGGATATTCCCCTGAAAGAGGACTTCCTGACCTGGAACAGTCAATAGGGTGGGACGGACATCGACAGTGATGACAGTGCTGTTCAAGTGGAAAAGCCAATGTACACCGGGGGTCAATAAGCCTTTAAACTTGCCGTTTCGATAATGAATGCCTTGCTCGTGTTCAAAAACAGTCACTCGATAGACGACTTTCTTCCATATGATTAACAGCAGGAGGACTGCAGCCAGAACGAGAACGCATATCGCCAGAATGAGATAGAAATCATCCATATTGTTCACGCTCCTGTTATTGAAAGTCCCAGCAAAGAGAATTCAGAATCGGCGGCGGAGGTCTTAACCTGCAGAGCTTTGATTCCTTTGTGGTTGCCCACGAACTCTCTAGGCCAGGAGGAATGGGAATCGAACCCCAGTGGAAACCATCCGCACCGAGGAGGGTCCAACACGCAAAAACCGGATCTGAGAACTCAGTCGGCTGCTTGCCACTCCTGCATGGATTATAATGTCTCGCTGTTCTTCCAGTCAATAGAATTCATTAGGGTAGAATCAATTATGAGTTTGAGTGTATAATCATTTGTGTGAAGTACTTGATATTGGCTTGCTTAACGAAAAGTATCAGCTGATTTGGCAGAAATAAGATCGAGATCATGTCTGTCATCAACCGCTTGAGAGAGCTTGGCATAGACATTATCCGGGAGCGGTACATTTTGAAATGGAACAAACGGGAAAGTCAACCGTTGGAATACTATCAGAGCCATGAAGGGTTAGACTGTTTTTGCAATCCTCATTAAGAAAGGGATGTCGATATGAGTGAAATTATCGCAAATGAATTAAGAACACAATACCAGAAAGTTTTCCGTACAATCCGGGGGATAGTTGAAGCTTTTCCGGAAGCTCGGTGGCGGGAGCCGCATGGAGATATTTATTACATTCCCTGCCGCATTGCCTATCACTTGGCTGCCGTTATTGACAACCATATTGCCGACGGTTACAGAAATAAAGATTTTGCTGCCAACCTCCCCTATGGTAAATGGACAGAGGCAAAAGCTGAGCACCTTCCTGACAGGAAAGGGTTTCTTGCCTATTTTGATGCAGCACGCGACAGGGCCGAGAGGGTTCTTGCCAGTATTGACGACGAGACCTTGCTGTCGCCCATAGAGCAAGAGAGGGCATGGATGGGTCAGATTCAAATGGGGATGCACCTGTACATGTTCCGGGAATTATCCGACCATACGGGTGAATTGAACAAGATGCTCATCGAAGACGGCGGACAGGACGTGTGGGTTGCCCGGTGATGCCACGCAATTTGCTTTCGCAAGTGCCCGATGCCAGAAGGTCTGTAGCTTTGTAAAATAAGGTGATTAGCTACCAGCTGATTTCAAGTTGAATTTTCTATTTGGCTTTCAATGGTGCTCCAACAACGATCATATCATGGTCTGCAAAAACCTTTGTAATTTCTTCTTTTGTCGGTGGAGAATTCCACTCGGATGTTACCTTAAAAAATGTTTCCATCTTTCCTGCTGGTAAATATGAGACTATCATTTTCCCTTTTTCTGACAACTGCAAGAAGGCATGCTGAACTTTTCTTGGAAGAAAAATTGTGTCACCTGATTTCATTTGATACTTTTCATCACCAACTTGAAACAAGTATTCTCCTTCAATTACATAAAACCACTCATCCTGAAAGGGGTGGATGTGTAAAGGTGGTCCTCCGTCCGGAGTAAGTCCAGTCTGCTCAAACACTGCTAAATCAGTTTCAGTGTCAGAACTGGATATTTTTAGGTCTAATAAATTCAGTGTAACACCTTTCATTTTGAAGTGTTCGCCAAATCTGGCATCACCTGCTTTTATTTTATATCCTTTAGCAGTTCTCATACGTCATCCCGTCCGTTTCACCATTTTATCCTGCAACAATCGATCCAGCGCCGATTCATATTCTACTTCATTTAGTAATCAGTATAGTTGCATGTTCCAAGTATCGATGTACTGCTCGTTACCTTTTTATGGTAACAATCATATTTGAGGCAACGAATCATTCCGGTTATTTCTGATGAGGCATCGCGATATATTCTCCTGATACTTGATTATTGTTATAATTTCAGCAGGATAAAACCGACTTGGGAATCGTGATGATAGATTTAAACGAGAACTAAGACAGAAGAAGAAGGAGAGAGCAGTATGGAGGATAGACCCAATATTCTTTTTGCCTTGGCGGATGATGCCTCCCATTTCGGTGTTTATGGTCATGAATTTGTCAGTACACCCCATATTGATCGCGTCGCACAGGAAGGTGTTCTTTTTGAGAATGCTTTTACCTCCAATCCGAAGTGTGCGCCATCACGGGCTTCAATACTGACAGGTCGATGGACCTGGCAGACAGAAGAAGCCTGCAATCACTACTGCTATTTCCCCAATCGATTTTCATTGCTTCCCGATTTGTTGGAACAATCGGGTTACTTTTGTGGTTATACCGGTAAAGGCTGGGCTCCTGGAGACTATAAACAATCCGGATTGAGACGGAATCCAGCCGGCAATGAATATAATGACTGCACATTGACACCACCTGGGAACAGCAGGATATCTGATTGTGATTATACCGGAAATTTTGCGCGTTTCCTGGGACAACGCCCTCAAAGAACCCCTTTCTGCTTCTGGTACGGCTGCAGAGAGCCGCATCGGCCTTACAGCATCGGAGAAGGGATACGGGCAGGTAAACGCATGGATGCGATCAAAACAGTACCAGCCTACTGGCCGGACTGCGAAGCCGTGAGATCCGATATGCTGGATTATGCCAATGAAATAGAATGGTTTGACATGCAACTAGGACAGATGCTGCGGATGTTGGCGGAAATCAATGAGTTGGATAATACGCTGGTGCTTGTCACTTCAGATAACGGCTGTCCTTTCCCCAGGGTCAAAGGCCAAATGTACGAGCAGGATTTTCATCTGCCCATGGTCGGCATGTGGAAGGCAAAAAGAATCAAACCAGGCAGACGCGTGTCCGACATTATCAGTTTCACGGACATTGCGCCAACATTTCTTGATGCCGCCGGCAGGGACAGGCATCCGCAAATGAGCGGCAAAAGCTTTCTTGATGCGTTTCTGACAGGTAAAGAGGGCCAGATTGACCCGGACCGAAATGCAACCTATTTTGGCAGAGAGAAGCATGACCTGGGACGCGAAAATGATTTGGGATATCCAGTTCGATGCATCCGAAACCATCAATACCTCTATATCTGGAATCTTGCGCCCGATCGGTGGCCGGCAGGTAATCCTGAAACAGGTTTTACCAATTGCGATTCGTCGCCGACAAAAGACAAAATTCTCGAGTTTATGGAATTGGGAGAACCCTATTATTACACCCTTGCCTTTGGAAAACGGCCTAGAGCGGAATTGTACGACATCAGAACAGATCCCGAATGTCTTGAAAACCTGGTGGGTCAAACAGGATATGCTGATATTTGTGCAGTATTGGCTAAACAACTTGAAGCATTTCTTATCCAGACAGGCGATCCGCATATCCTGGTTTCTCCGGATTATTTTGATAACATGCCATTAAAAAGCGAAGAGGCTGCTGATTATTCATGGAAAGCATATCTTGAAGGAAGATGGCAGAAACAGCCCTACTAACCGCAGTATTTTAGCTTCAACAGCCGATTCAGTCGCGTTCGATTCAATTCAACGATTTGCCTTGGGCGTGTGCACTTTGCACGATTGAACTTGACTAGATTATCTGTTTTTGCAGACCGAATTCAGTATGTTGAGCCCTAATTATATTATGACAGTGCCCACGTACTATATATGGTATAATTTTGGAATATTGAAGAAGCAGGATGTGTATTAAGAATGAGTAAACCAGGCTTTTTAAATACACATAAATTTAGACATTTAATAACTCGACCAACACCGGCTAAGATGCTATCATTTGGACTGCTGGCATTGATCTTTGTTGGTACATTATTACTATCTCTTCCTTTCTCTACTCGAAGCGGTATCAGTCCATCCTTTCTTGACGCGCTTTTTACAGCAACATCTGCTGTTTGTGTGACTGGGCTGGTCGTCGCTGATACAAATGTATATTGGTCTATTTTTGGTCAAACAACGATTATGCTTTTGATTCAAATCGGTGCACTAGTACTACATAGAACTATTTTGGGGCTTGCCTATTGTCAAAAAACCTGTTATCC
>JAWSUP010000060.1:0-14883 GCA_033549405.1 Bacillota bacterium
GAAACGTTCCTGAACCGCACATCGGATCGAACAGGGCTTCATCACTAAACGGCCTGAAACGAGCCAGGCGGATGATTGCTGCCGCCAGTGTCTCCTTGATGGGCGCTTCATGCTGGAGTGGCCGATAGCCACGTTTGTGCAGGCCATCACCGGATGTATCGATCATCAGGGAAACCTCATCCGAGACGATGGCAAACTGAATCCGAATCAGGCCTTTTGACCGGTCCTCAGGCAGCTGGCTGCCTGGCTGCATATGCCAGGCGAACAGCAACCGATCGACTATCGCTTTCTTGATCAGGCTTTGACAGGCGGGAACACCGAAAAGGCGCGATTTGCGCGAATAACCGTTCACATGGAAGGCATAACCCGCAGGCAGCCAGTCTTCCCAGGGCAGGACCCGCACGGCATCAAAGAGCGCTTCAAATGTGACAGCCGGGAAGGTGGCCATTTGCAGAAGGACGCGTTCAGCCGTCGCCAGGCAGATGTTAAGCCTGGCCACAATCTCAGCAGCGTTGCCGATATCATCGCCAATGTCTAGGGCAATCTGCCCGTCGGACACGGCGACCTGGTCCTGTTTATATCCGAGATCGGCCAGCTCCCCTGCTGTTACGGCTTCGATGCCAAACAAAGTCGTCATAATAATTTTCACAATAGTCAGATCCTTCCGCGCGTTAAAAAACGATCACCAATGCCTCTGCGGCTGCAACTTCGATGAATGCGCCAACAGACTGATTTAATGGACTTCTTTCTATTATAACAGCATTCTGCTGAGCAGATAAGTGGCGATTGCCAGAAACCACCCGCCGAAAATATCGGTCAGCCAGTGTACGTCCAGATAAAGGCGCCCATAGGCTGTGAGCATTGCGACAAACAACAGGTAAACGGCGATGGCCAGAATGACCGGCTCTGGTAAAAAGGGCCGCAGAACCACAGGGACCAGTAAAGCGAAAGAAAGGCTGATGGAGCTGTGACCGCTGGGATATGAGCCTGATGTCATGAAAACATGTGCCGCCACTTGGGGTGGTCGATCGACAGAAGTCAGGCGTTTGGCGATGCCGACAACTGTGGTCTGAAAAAATATCGAGGCTGTCAGGACTGTCGCCCGGTACCAGTCGTGGAAAACAAAACCGATCAAGAGGCCCAGCATGATCAGCTGTGCAGATAACGCCAGGACATCGTTAAAATGATGTGTAAGAACCATGAGTGCCCGCAGCACCGGCCTGCGCGTCCGATTGACCCAGGTGCGCACATGCAGATTGAGTCTGTCAAAAAACGGATTGATGATGGCCAGTACGATAAAGGCCACCAAATTCGCCAGAATAAAAGTCCAACGCAGAGAATACACGATTAATCCTCCGCAGCCGGATCTTTACCAGCTGTCCGGTTGCCGTCTATTGGTTCTTTTCTGTCAGCAGCCTGAACGAGTTGCCGGGCGTCAGTTGGCAGTTTATAGCCCTTCTGCAGTTCAAACCGCCTGACGACAGGAAAAGCGGCGACACCTGTCAAGGTGCCGGTCACCAGGCCGGTCAGTAATAACGGCGGTAAATACGTCATGAGTAACAGTGGTTCACTGAGAATCAAACCAGCGATAGCGACTTGACCAATATTGTGCGCAGCCGCACCGGCCAGGCTGATCCCGATGACAGAAAAAACGCGGTCATGCCAGCGGCTGAATAGCCACATTATGCCAAAAGCTAAAAGACCGCCCGACAAGGAAAACATCAGGGTTGTCGGCCCGCTGATGGCGCCCATGATCAAACTGCGCACCACCACGATCAGGACAGCATCGGCAGGGCGCAGGCGCAAGATAGCGAACAATGTCACGATGTTGGCAAGCCCCAGCTTGATGCCTGGTATTGGAATAACGAGCTCCAGCGGTATCCAGCGCTCGACCAGTGATAAGACAAGCGCCAGGGATATCAGCAGGGCATCCAGTGTCAGTCGTTGCAGTTTTATCATGCGCGCGCTCATCCGACAATCACATCCACATCGTCAGGACCGGTTGTCTGGCTGCCTGAACCGCCCACGATCTTGATGATCAGGCGACCAGGTACACAGGCAGCAATCTGCCCGGAGCGGCTGATCCAGCCGGTCCTGACACAGACCTTATCCGGGCAGTCCGCTTCGGCGAACCGGATCCGGCCGGCTTCATAGACGATAAGATAATGGTACCCACCGGCATCCAGATCGAGAGATCCGCCTGCCAGAAGCTGTTCAGCCGACAGGGTCAAGATAACATCACCATCCTGGGTGAAAACAGCGCTGGCCACAGCACCATCCGTCATTCCGGGCACAGTAAACAAGAGGGCGATCGCCAGGCAGCCGATCACGGCATACAGCAGCCAATCGCCCCATTTTAGCCAATGATACCAGCGCTGGTGATGCAATGCTGGCAGCTTATGCTGTTTAATCGTCCGTATCCTTATGTTTCATCGCTCCCTGCCCAATTGGTTTCTGATCGATTACCATTATACGGAAAAGGTGGTAAAATAAAAACAGCACAATGGTCATGAGGATCAAATGAGGTGATTTGCATGACAAAAATTGAAGGTTATATCGAGCGTCTGACAGAACAGGAAGCTTTGATCGTCCAGTTAGACCGGACAAGAGAAGCAATCAGCCGCAGCCTTCTGCCCGAGCGGGTTCAACCTGGCGATTTTATCGTTCAGGTTGATGCGACAAACTTCCGTATCGATCAGGAACTGACAGAAAAGCGGCGCCAGGAACTGCGGCGCATGACGGACTGTTATTTAGAATAACTATTCGGGCTTTTTTAGCCCTTAACCCGCGGGTGTTGGCTCCGGCTCTGCTGTAATGGCGGGCGTTGGCTCCGGTTCTGCTGTAATGGCGGGCGTTGGCTCCGCCGGTTCTTCTGTTGGTGTTGGTTCAGGTTCTTCCGTGATCTCCGGCGGAGCTTCCGGACTGATGGTCAATGTGATATCGGTTCCGGAAACGACAGTCTTGCCGGCCGATATTGATTGCTGATAAACAACATTCGAAAATCCTTCCACATGGAAATCCAGCAAGATAAAGGTGATATTCAGCTTTTTCAAATATTCGGCCTCAAGTACGGCTTCCTGGGTCATGCCGGTAAAATCCGGAATCTGGATCGTCACATCAGCCGGATGATACTTCAGCGTAATGGTGGTATTCTCATAGACTTCTTTGCCTGCCGCGACGCTCTGGTGCCAGATCTCACCAGGCAGCCGTCCTGTCTTGCTCTCAGAAACGAAGATTGGGATGAGACCCAGTTCTTCGCACATGGCCAGAGCTTTATCACGCGTAATGGCCTTGTCATATCCCGAACCCTCGGGCGCCACCAGGTCAGGAACAAAGATTGTCCGTCCCAGTGAAACGGTGATCCGGATGGTGGTGCTCGTTCCGATCACAATATTTGTCTTGTCCTGGTAGATGATCGTATCCTTCGCTGCATTATTCTGGGTTTGCGTGACGCTGATCCGGATGGATGCGCCTTTTTCGTTCAGATCTTGAGCCCAGCTTTCGATGGCTGCCCGCGTCTGTCCGACAAAACTGTAAAGCACAATTTTATTGCCCATCGAATAGACCAGCTCAAGGATCTCGCCGGCCTGGTAGATGGAACCGACTTCTAGACTTTGTGACAGGAAACTGTCGATGGAACGCGAAGAATAACGCTCTGTCATCGTTACATTGATGCCCAGATCAGCCGCGACCGCAGAAGCCTTTTGCCTGGTGTAATCGGCAAAGTTCGGCACCAGGATTTTTTTGCCTTTGGAAACGGTAAGCGTGATCTCAGTACCCTTATCAACCTGGCTGTCCACATCTTCACTCTGGGCGATAATGGTGCCACTCGGCGTATAGTCGTCAAACTGCTCGATGATCTTCAGAACAAGGCCGTTGTCTATAGCAAACAGCTGGCTTTGATTGACGGACATGACCTTAAAATCCGGTATTGTTATTTGTTCTTCGGTCTTTGGTTCTTCACCTTTGGATACGATCACATAAATGGGCGTATCCCGCCGTACCATATTAACGACCGTATCGTCGTTGATTTCATAACTGATAACATTCCCGGTTTCCACTTCATCGCTGAAGTCAGTCGTAATACGGACCTTGGTCATGAAATTCTCTTCTGCCCATGCCTCAACCTCTCCCATTGTCATGGCTAAAAAATCCGGCAGCGGTAAGGTTACCGACAAATCATGGCCCAGGGAAACCGTCACTTTAAGGAAACCACCCTTTTTTAGCGAGGAACCGGATAGAGGATCCTGTTTAATGATCTTGTCCGCCTCATACGTGTCATCGTATTGCTCTTCAACCTGCAGCCTGATGCCATTGTCGCCGGCCCATAACTGAGCGTCATTCAATGTCCAGTCGGTCAGATCGATCACTGTAACACCGCGGGTAAACAGCCAGATCAGAAACAGGGTCAAGACCAGAATGATTGCAACAACAATAATGCCCGGGACAATTTTCGATTGCGATCGTCCCTGGTTGCCGCCACTGCCATTGATCGGATGTGGCTGGACAAATGCGGTCTTTTCTTCATAGCGCAAGGCCATTGATGATGCCGGTTCGTCAGATGTTCCGGGTTTGACCGGTTCATCCTTCTGATCACCCAGCTTTTTCTTGTAAGAATTCAGGAATTGATTTTCGTCCATGTGTTCCTCACATTAATTTACGATATCGCGCTTTTTGAAGACCCATACAGATATGGATGTGAAAACGGCTGAGAGAAGTAACAATAACAGAATACCATAAGTCAGGCTCAGATTGACCCCTCTCTGGAGTATATACTGGATACTCGAGTACCGGGAAAAGAACGCTGCCATCTGCATGAACGGAATCGGGGTGTAGGCGATCCAGTTCATGTCGCCGCGATAAGCGAAAATGCTCATGACGATGACGCTGCCGACATAGAAGACGATCGGGATGGCAATCGACACCGCAATGTTCTTGACCAGGACCGACAACATGAACGCAGCCGTGAAGGTGAACAGGATCGGCAGGATGCAAGCGAGAAGCCTGGGGATATAATAAGCAATGAAGCCGATTTCACCGGCAACCGAATAGTTCGGATATGCATAATCAGCAAAGCCAAAGCAGATACCATTGGTGGTAAAGTTTAGGAAGCTTCCGGCCAGGTCGACAACCAGCCAGACAACGAGCGCGGCGGTAAATTTTGCCAGCAGAATTTTCGAACGTGTCTTGGGACGAATCATCAAAAGGCGGATCGTTCCCTGCTGGTATTCGCTGGCGATGAGCCAGCCACCGAGCAAGACGCCAAACAGGGCCACGATGGTCGCGTATTCCAGAAATTCAATGGTCCTGGTCCTGGCGCCATTTGGCACATAGATCATATCAGGCTTGTCGGCGTCAAGCGACTTTTGGGCAATGATGATCTGCTTGTTAAGCGTATCGATCTGTTTTTGCATTGAGGCGACATACTCCGCATAGGTCTGCTCACCCTGCTCTTTGTAATAGCTGTCCGGTGAAAAAACGCCGCCACCACCGCGGCTGTTGTTCCATTCTTCCTCCGTCATGATGACCGTGTATGACAACTGGTTGCGTGCATTCTCGATATCACTGATCGCATTGTTCTGCCAGATGTTCAGGCCGGGGATGATGTTTTTTTCGAGCCTGTATTCCAGGATCGGGATGGAGTTGGTCTTGATGGTTTCTATCTGCCTTCTGAGCTGTTCAATGATCTGGTTGAGGTACTCCTCTTGCGTCGGATTGTCGATGATCGCCTGCACCTGGATCGCAATGTTCTCTTCCAGAGCCACTATTTCATCGTTCAGCATCTGAATGCGCAAGGCAATGTATTGGGGGAAATCGCTGTTGACCACGATGGCTGTCAGCATCTCCAGATTCTCTTCAGCCTTGTCGATACCGGCCAGCTTTTCTACCGGTGTGATATCCACATACTTCTCTTTGAAGTACTGCGGGTCAAATCCTTTTCGGTAACTTGCCACTTCAATGAGTACGTCCAGTGTTAAATCGTTGTGTTCGTAGAAGAATTTGTCATAAAGGCTGTCGACACCGCGCCAGGCCAGTTCCATGCGATAGTCCTGATAGGTGGTGATATGTCTGGCAAATACCAGGTAATAGCTGATTTCCGCGTCGATCAGCTGCAGCGTCAGATCCAGGGCAGCTGGAGTTTTGAAAGGGTTCTTGCCGTTATCCAAGCTCTCTTTTTCGCTGACCAATGACTGCAGGTTCCAGAAAAAAGGATTGTCGGCGTATATCGTTGTGCCGTCGATCGTGATGGAATTCTGGTCATCACGGCCTGGATAGTTCGGCTCGCGTATGATCGCCGGTGATGAAGCATACTTGACGTCATCGTAGATGATAAAAGTTGGCTCAGGCACACCGCCGCCATTGTTGTTGCGCTGTGACAGCAAGCTGATCACAGGAATCACCGCACCGGCAACTATAATCAGGATACCGATGATCAACAAAAATTTTGATTTCAGGATGTTCCTTATTTCGAATCTGACTTGTTTCAAAAAACTCATGGTACTATCCCTCCATTCGGGCGCGCTTGTTTACTGGATTTGCGTCTTGGATCCGGTTGTCATGGAAATAAAGTCCTGCTCCAGCGTCCGCTGCTTTTGATTGACCGCGTATATACTGATGTCCTTTTCAATCAATGACTTGATGATCACTGGTATTTCGCTGCGTTTCATGATCAGGTTCACACCGCCGTTTTCCATTGAGCAATTGGTCTGCAGCTCTTTGAAATAGGCAAATGTCGTCGGATTGTCGGCAGTCAGGAATGTGTAGCTGTAGATATCATCAGCAATCTGGCTTTGCTGGCTGATTGTCTTTTCTCCAATCATGACACCATTGTCGATGATGTAGATGCGGTCGCACATAAGCTCCATCTCGGCCAGCAGGTGGCTTGAAATGAAGACGCCGACGCCGGCCTCTTTCGCCAGGTACTTGAGCAGATCACGCAATTCCTTGATGCCGATCGGATCAAGGCCGTTGGTCGGCTCATCCAGCACCAACAGGCGGGGATTGTGCAGCAAAGCCTGGGCGATCCCCACACGCTGGCACATGCCCAGCGAATAAGTCTTCACTTTGTCATCGATGCGGCCGGACATTTTGACGAGATTGACCACTTCTTCGATGTTGGTTGAATCGACATTGGGGTACATCGAAGAGAAATACTCAAGATTCTCCCGTCCGGTCATCCGCTTGTACAGATCCGGATTCTCGACGATGCCGCCGACATTCGTCATGGCTTTTTCAAAGTCCTTGACGACATCATGCCCGCAGATCGTGATCCGACCCTCCGTGATGCTGAACAGACCCATGATCATCTTGATGGTCGTCGTCTTGCCGGCCCCATTGGGACCCAAAAAGCCGACAATCTCACCCGAATTGACGGTCAGGGAAAAGCCGTTCAATATCTTTTTCTTCTTGATGGTCTTCTTGATACCTTCGATTCTGAGCAATTCCAAGGTTGATCATCTCCACTCAAAAATAATCTGTAAAATTAGACGCATGTATTCAGAAAAAGTTCCTTTTAATATTCAATTGGTAATAATTCAGGCAAGTTACTTTTCGATTTGCCTCAGTATATCACGAAGCCGGTTAATGTGGTATCTGCCGGGAACCATATTTACATAGAGTTTTTGGATGCATGCTTTTGTGATAATCCCGTTGGAAACTGTATGTGTCATCACTGTCAAACCAGCGCTGATTCGCTGCTTCGTGGCAAGCCAGGCCAGATTGACAGCTCTCCCCTGATCACCTAAAATAGGTGTGCGCCTGGTCCCGTAGCTCAGCAGGATAGAGCGTCGGTTTCCTAAACCGCAGGTCGTTGGTTCGAATCCAATCGGGATCACCACATCAAAGCCGTCAGAGTGGCTATTCTGGCGGCTTTTGTGTTGTGTGATGGTTAATATTGTTTTATAACATGAATATAATGATAAATGTGATGTTTTATTGATGTTTGTTTTTACGAGCGTATAAGGATGTTATTTCGCACCACAGAAGGTACTTTGAAAAATTGATTTGCTTATAAAGCCAGACTTAGATGAATTTATCGATACACCCCCGCCCGCTTCGGCTTTAGAATATCCTCCAACACCTCGCTAGCCGTCTCGCTAGACAAATGGATTGCATGCAAGTATACTCGCGCTCCCTGTACTTCTTGATCAGTGCAGGCCGAACCATCAGTTCCGCCAGATGTCCGTGCGTTACCTGCCAACGTGCCTGACTCCAGACGATTGACTCATCGATGGTCGCACCCAAGCCAATTTCTTGCATCTTTTTCAGATACAAGACCATGTCTACTGAAATCTTTTGTTCGAGGATGTACCGTTGCCGAAGGTACACAGGTTTCATCAAGCTGTTCTTCCGTTTTGCTTCTCTTTAGAACAGCGTATCGCCACTGTGCTCAGCATAAAAAATGATGCAGCGATCGAAGACATTGAGAAACGGCTGAACGATCTGCAGATCCAGCTATTGAAGCTGGACAGCGCCCATGCTGACATTACTCAGGTGACTAATGACATCTACCACCTGTTCGATGAAAAGCAGAAGGCTCAGGTGGAGAATGTCGGCCGGGACGACTTGCGCAATCGGAACGCTGAGATGAGCATCTTCCTCCGGAAGCAGCTGACGGTCATTAAAGAATATGATGAATAGCTGGTCCGTCGGCTGATCGACAAGGTTACAGTTTATGAGGATCAGTGCGAGGTGGTTATTAAGTCTGGGGTGATTGTCGAATTGGATGGTTAAAGATCTGCAACAAGAGAAAAGGGCCAATTCATATCAGTCCCTTGTTCATATTCGGGGATTCAAGCCGTTCAGCAATAGTCCCCAGTCATTAATGGAATAGAACTGGCGGACATACCACAAGTAATGCAAGGAGCCTTTGAAAAAGTTCGATGCTACGATTCATTTTTCTCAACTCCTTTCACCGGTGATATATTGCATGAAACACACGTTTTTGTGTGAAGCCTATACCATAATTCGCTTCAATGAGCCTGATATCAATGCTTTTCAGGTTCTGCAGTAGCTCCTAATTAAACTTCTCCTAGCCTTGATAACTATTAGTCATTTGTATTTATCTTCGTCTCAAGATATTGCAGAAAGATTTCTGTCAAATTAGGATCAAACTGAGAACCAGCACACCTTTTCAACTCAGCAACGATTTCACTCTTAGACATGGCTTTTTTGTAAGGTCTCCCCGCATTCATTACTTCATACGCATCAGCAATGGCTGTGATCCTGGCCAGCAAAGGTATTTTTTCTCCCTTTAGACCCTGCGGATATCCTGTACCATCCCAGCGTTCATGATGGCTGAGAATATCTTCCGCCACTTCGTCAGGTTCTCCCGTCGCCCGTGCAATTCTATATCCTGTTTCAGGGTGCTTCTTGATAATCGCCCATTCTTCTGCTGTTAGGGGCCCTTTCTTGGTCAATATCTTTTCAGATATATTTATTTCCCCTATATCGTGCAGTAAAACCAATACTTCTAACTTACTCAGCATTAATTGAGAAAGACCTGCTTTCTTGCCAATCCTCTGAGCAGCCTTTTGCATGGCCAAGTAATGAGCTTTTGTCTCAAAACTTTTTGCCTCCAATTTATTGAGCATTATTTTCAGCCCATCACTTTTTATTTGCTGGCTTTCTGTACGCTTATGCCTGTACATGATTTCTTCAGCTTCATTAAGTGTTTCTGCAAGATCCTTGTTCGTGCTGGTTTTGATTGCAGCTCCTAAAGCCAGGGATAGAGGTATGTCATTAACATAAGTTTCTTTACATTTTTCATTTATTCTTTGGCAGATGGCTTTGGCGTCCTTTTCTGTGGTTTGTGGCAGAAAGATGACAAACTCATCCCCTCCCCAGCGGGCAATGATATCTTCGCCGCGGCAGGAGTCTTTTAATATCCTGGCTGTTTGCTTTAACATTTCGTCTCCCATATCGTGTCCGAATGTATCGTTAGCCAGCTTCAGGCGGTTTAAATCAGCCATGATGATGCCAATCGGCAGTTGCCTTTCCGTATCCAGCCTTTTCATTTCATTTTCCAGATAGATCCGGTTATAAAGGCCGGTGAGGCTGTCGTGAAAACTCTGATATCGCATCTTTTCTTCTGTCAGGCTTCTGGTATAGGCATTCAATATCAAATCAGCCACAACGGTTAAAAGCATGATATGATTTTCTGTCCATATTTTTTTATCCTTCACCGCGTCAAGTCCAAGGAAGCCAAAAACAGTGCTGTTTTTCGTCATTGGTATAGACAAGAGAGAGCGTATATCCTGAGATTGAAATTCTTTCTTTTCTGCTTCCGCCTCGGGTGGAAGGCTGTCCACATCCGGAATATAAACAGATTTCTTCTTTCTGATCTGCTCTATCAACCAAGAGAATTTATCTGCCGGTACGCCTTGTATCTTGTCCATTTGTGCTTCAATTCCTTCTGCACACCATTCATGCGTGTTGCTCATTTGCTTGCCATCATCAAAAAACTGAAACACATAACTGCGGTCAACCTGAAAGAACTCACCGATCAGTTCCAGAGCATGGTTAATGCTTTGATCAAAATGTTCTGATGGCTGGCTGGCAAAAATATTGGATACATCAGCGAGCAACTTTTCAAAGCGAAGTTGGTATTGTGTTGATTCTTCTGCCTTTTTGCGCTTGGTAACATCAGAAAAAACCATGATTACACCGAACATTTTAGCTCCATCATCTAGCATGGGAGCTGCGCTGTCGGCGATATGATACTTTGTTCCATCACGGGCAATAAGAACGGTATCGTTAACCATGCCTTGTGTTTTTCCTGTTTGAATCACATGGTACACAGGATTAGGAACCGGTTCGCCTGTTTTTGCATTCACAATATGAAACACTTCATGTAAAACTCGTCCCAATACCTTATCCGCTGCCCAACCTGTGAGCATTTCTGCCTGGGGGTTCATTCGAGTAATTTTCCCGCTCGCATCGGTAACAATAACACCGTCGCCGATAGAATCTAAAGTAATCGATAATTGATTATTACTCATTTGCAGGTCTTCTTTAGCCTGAATTTGTTCTATAACACGACTTAAATGCTCTGCGATCGTTTTCAATAACAATTTTTCTTCTTTGATAAAAGGATCTTGCTTTTGTTGAGGAATTTTACGATAACAGACATTTATGGCTCCGGTTTGTTTGCCGTATAATTCTAAATGAGAGGATATTTTCCAGGGGGTCGGTTCATAGTGCTGTGTTTTGAATTCACGCTCTTTAAAGGTAATACACGCGTCTACATCTTCAGGATACTGAAAAGACGAGGGCAAAAGCTTAATTGTTCCTTCCAGTATTTTTCCCAGATCGTTTTTTTCATTTCTAAGCAAGCGTGAAAAATTATAAAGGCAGTTAAGTTCTTTGCTTCGCTCTTCTTTTTCTTTACGCGCGGTGATATCCTGACAAAAAGCGATCACCTTGTTACTATCAACTTTTACTGCGCTTAAGTTAATCCAGAATCTATCCTTATTCTTCTTGCGTACCATAATGTCAGCTTCTGCATAACCCTCTGTCAGTAATCTTTCAAACGATTTCATGCCCTTTTCCAGGAATTCAGGGGCAATAAAGTCCGGGATGGTTAAGTTTAACAGCTCTTCTTGTGTATACCCGCTCATCTGACATGCTTCATGGTTTACTTCCAGATAATGCCCTTCATGATCTGCTACAAAAATACCAAGAGGAGCTTTTTCCATATAGGCCCTGAACTTGGCTTCGCTTTCCCATAAAGCAATCATTTTTTGCTGCAGCTTATTCTCTGCTCGCAGACGTTTTATTGTGCCTGCTATCTGGCCAATATAGAGATCCAGCAGCTCTTTATTTTCTAACGCCTTTCCCCTGGGCATGATCAGTGTAATAATGCCCAAAAACTCTTCTTGATAATCAAATTCTATAGCATACAGGCCATCCCTCAGCAGATATTTTTCGATTATTTTTAGAACAGGAGCCAGGCGAGGTAGAAAGTCATAATATCCGATCTCCTTAAAGGATGAAAAATAGATCAGTTTGTTTCTCTCGCTTATTTTTATTTCATCACTATTAACTTCCCATTCAGTACTTTCCAGATTAAACCCTAAAGTATTCATCAGCCGGGATAATATTTCTGGTGCTCCGGAAACTGCTTTGACGATTGTTTTACTCTCATCCTCTTCTTTTACAAGATTTAATCCCACTAAAACAGCCCCGGATAATTCTTTGACTGAGTCAGTAAAAAATCTGTAATCTACATCGTTCGGGGAAAACTGCTGACATATATTGACATACTCTAGTACTTTTTTTGTAGTCTCTTCAGTGTGACCATTTTTTTCAAACCATGCCACTTATTTTTTCACCTCCTTGAAAAACATCTCCACCATCTTCGGATCAAAGTGCCTGCCGCTTTCCTGGCGGATATATTCTAGGGCTTCTTCTATGGTCCAGGCCTTGCGGTAGGGACGGTCTCTGGTGAGAGCGTCATAAACATCTACCACGGCAAAGATGCGTGCCGCCAAGGGGATTGTCTCTTCCTTGAGCCCTCTGGGATAGCCAGTTCCATCCCATTTTTCATGATGGCAGTAGGGTATATCTAGAGCAGAACGCAGGTATTCGATGGGTGAGAGCATATCAAAAGCGTAAATTGGGTGTCGGTGCATAATTGCCCATTCTTCATCTGTTAATGGACCGGGCTTGAGTAAAATAGAATCGGAGACACCCATCTTGCCAATGTCGTGTAACAGCGCACCGCGACGTATATGAGCCAGATCTTCCTCACACATGCCCATCTCTCGGGCAATATTAACGGTCATCTCTGTAACTTGCTGGCTGTGGTCTCCCGTCTCTTTATCTCTTAAGTCCAGTGCATGCGCCCAACCTCTAATCGTGTTATCATAGGCTTGAATCAGTTTTAAGTTCGTGTTCGCCATATTACGAACCAGCTCTGAGTTGCTGATGGCTATAGCAGTTTGCCCGGCAAGGGTCTCCAGAAATTCCATCCAATCTTCACTATTCCCCAAGGGTTCCCGGTGGAAGATTTCCAGCACTCCATCAACCCGGTCTTTGTTAATCAAGGGAACGGCATAATAACTATGCGCATCTTCCTTCTCCATCAGTAAACCATGAATGGGATCATTTTCAATCTCGCGCAAATTTGCTACACCGATAGATTTCCGTTCCATTGCCGCTTGGCCAGCCAGCCCTTCACCTAAGCAAAAGCTGAGTTTTGCAGGATTAGTCACGCGAAAGCCGCGCCAGGCTTCATATTGCAGCATTCCCGTGTGCAGATAAAGGCGTAAAATTGCAGCGGCATCCACGTTTAAAAGCCTGGTAACTTCATCCAAAATCACCCTGTATGTGACACGCAGATCCAAACTGCTGGAAATAGTAATATCTATGTTATGCAAAGCCTTCATCCGTTCCAAATAGATGCTGTTTTTTTCATAGAGGCCGATACGGTGGATGGCTGTGCCAGCCATCTCGGTCAGGGAAGTGAGTAGCCTAATTTCTGCGGAGGTAATTTCGCGCGGCAGCGGTACAGAAACAAATAAGGTTCCCAAAACTTCTGCATCGGTCTGCAAAGGAATGCACACTCCACCCCACCCATCAGGTATTTTTTCGATATATTCCACCTGGGAATCTTTAGCATACTCTCTGGATACCAGCACTTTTTTCGAAGTGAATACTTTTCCAGCGATGCTATCCTTGGGTTTCAGGAAATCATCATCGAGTCCGCTAAACCAGCCTTGGGTAGTGGTAAATCGTAATTTTTCGTTTGTAGGATGGTAGAGACAGATGGCACCGGCTGTGGTATCAAGAGTTCTAAGAATTTCACCGAGCAGAAGCGTTAGCATTTCGTCAAGAGTTTCAGCAGAACGTAAAGTTGATGATATTGTGTAAATCGCTTCCAATTCAGCAAGACGTTTTTTAAGTGATTCTTCCGCTTGTTTGCGTGCAGTAATGTCATAAGCAACACCTTCAATTCTCACCGGCACATGCTTTTCGTTATAGATAAGTTGCGATTTGTCATAAATCCAGACAATGCTACCGTCAGGCCGTATAATACGACACTCTCTATCTGCTTCTCCTTCTTCATATAGCTGAGCTAGAACTCTCTCTGTCAGAAGCTGATCATCGGGATGAACAGCTTCTTGCCATAATGAAGGGTTTTTGAAAAACTCTTCTACAGTTCGTCCATACAGTTTTTCCACCGAAGGGCTGATATAAAACATGCTCTTATCAGGCAGTGACAGGGACCATATCACATCAGTGGTATTATTTAAAATACTGCTCAGTTTTTGCTCGCTCTCTCGCAGAGTTTCTTCCATCTTTACTATCTCTTCGTTTTGAAAAGCAAGCTCTTTATTGGCAACAAGTAACTCTACTGCCCGTTTCTCTTTCTCTTCGTTTTGAAAAGCAAGCTCCTTATTAGCGACAAGTAACTCTGCTGCCCGTTTCTCTTTCTCTTTGTTTTGAAAAGCAAGCTCCTTATTAGCGACAAGTAACTCTGCTGCCCGTTTCTCTTTCTCTTTGTTTTGAAAAGCAAGCTCCTTACTAGCAACAAGTAACTCTGCTACCCTTTTCTCTTTTTCTTTGTTGTTTTTTGAGTTATCTTCCGTCAGTTTATTAATATTCTCCTTCATATTTTAACTCCCTCCCATTTTACTTTTTTCTCTTATCAATGGGTTTCTCGGCATCTTTAGGAATCAGCCATAGGTTTGCCATTTTCATAGCGCCCTCTATTCTGCCTTTAACACAAAGTATCTGAACATACCTGCGTGTAACGCCCCATTTATCTGCTGTTTCTTGTGCGGTTATATATCCCATGTTTTCACTCCTACAACTTCATTTTGCTTACCCCTGGTACAATATAGTTGTGGCTGGTAAGAACCACCAGGCAGCGGAAACTGC
>JAWSUP010000061.1:0-5284 GCA_033549405.1 Bacillota bacterium
GCACGGTCAACAGCTGTTTGCGAAAATCGTAGTTGCGTTCCGTCATCATGAACCTGACCTCCTGATTGTTTGTCGGCTGCTCCCAGTACAAAGGCGCAGCGGATCAACAGTCAAGCTTGATCATCTGGTAGCCGACAATCTCCGGCAGGAAGACTTTGGTGTAGCCGTCAGATGCTGCTTCGATCGCTACAGCTTGCAGATCAGGCAGCGTGCAGGCTCCCTTGAACTGACCCCTGACATAAACGACGGCGCCGGCTGGTTGTATAACATGTTCCTCGATGATATCCATCTTGCCGCGAACTTCCGGGAAAGTCACCTTGGTGTGCAGCAGGGCGTACTCATTGCAACTTGTGACGGTCACTCTGGCGGTTGAAGGCAGTCCTTCTGTTTTCAGCAACGGATCGGGCAGCAATAGATCCAGGCATTGTTTGACCAGCGCTTTGTTGACATAGGGCGCCGCCTTATTATAGGCTTTGAAGATTTCGAAGGATATGTGGCAGATCGTGCCTGCTCCGTTGACAGCAGCCGCGGCATACCGGGTCTCACGCTCCGGCGGTGTATAGAAGTAACCGTGGAAGCCGTCCCAGTGGCGGTCAAAATAAGCTTTGACATATTTGGCCAGAACATTTTTCGCCTCGAACAAGGTGCCGGATGTGCTGTACATGCAGTAATCCATATCAGATACTTTGGGATCATCGTTTTTGCTCAGGTGAAAATAGGAGGCATTGCTGCGGTCGATACCGGCGAACGCAAAGTCCCACTGCGGCAGGACAAATCCGTCTTGATTCTGACTCAAACCGGCCGTACCGCTCGACAGGATCTTACCGCCGCTTTTCAGGTAATCGGCCAGCCTGGATTTCAGTGTGTCGTTCATCCGCAGATCGTCCGGCAAAACCAGGAGCTTATACTGGTCGAATTCCATGTGTTCATTGACAATGTCAAAACTCTGCCTCAGTTCACCGAACATCCGTGCCAGACCCACATGACTGTCGGTCAAAAAAGTTCCGCCGTTAAAAACGTCCGGATCAAGCACCCGCTCGGCATTGACAAGTACTCCGATATCAGATACGAAACGTGCTTTTTCCGTATACGGCTCGAGGGCCATGATCATCTCGTTCAGCTCGCCGACAACGCGGTAGACAGCCGGCTCGAGGTTTTTCGCCGGATGCATGTGATCGCCCACCGAAACATCAACGCCGGCACATAGGGCATCAAAATAATCGTGTTCCAGCGATTCTTTAGTCTTGAATCCACCAAAGTCGGCCCAGCTTTTCTGAAAACGCCCCGTCATGTAGAGAACCTTGTCTTGAATTTTGCGGGCATAGGACACATAAGGCCAGAAGAAGTCATACCCCCAGCTACCGGGCAGACATTCGATCTCGATATGGGTATCGAGTTTCTGCACGCCGATATACTGCATGCCGTTGAGATATAGGTACTTCCCTTCGCCGATGATTTTCGTGGATTCTTCGGCAAACGCGATCATGCTCTGTTCCTGAAAGCGGATATTGGCGTCGGCGTCATCCGGATCGATATTTAGTGCCTTCATTTTTTTCTGACAATGATAACAATAGCAGGGCTCGACGCACATGCAGTCGAAGAACAGGCCATCGACATCATAGGCGCAGATCTCTGTGAGCATGCCGAAGTGGTAAGCCTGGTAGTCCGGATTGTTATAACAGAGGGTGCGGAAGAAATTTTTCGTCCGGTCGCCGCGGATGACCCGCCCCTCTTTGTCCAGGCGCAGCCATCCCATATTGCGGACTGATTGTTCGTGATCCAGGCCGCAGTTGATGTAAGCGCTGACACCAATGTCGCGCTTGTGACATTCATGCAGAAGATCGCCGAACATGTCACCTTTCATGCCGGGATAAGGAATACCAACCTTCGTCGGATAATAGGCATAGCCGATATTGCAGCGGGCAAATGCGTTGATGTACTCGACATGGGCATCCTTCAAGGTTTGGGCAAAAACAGCCGCATCCCATTCCCGGTTGAAATCGTGAATACCGGGCATGGTGTGAAAATCAATGTGCACAGCGCGTTTCATCGGTCTCATAATCAAGGTGCCTCCTCAAAAATTTTATTACTGATGCAGGGCAAACAGCTGGTAACCGGTAATCTCTGGTAAAATAATTCGCGTATGATCAGGATCTTCTATTTCCACATCGACAGGCAGCTTGTGCGGCACGGTATAGGCGCCGGCATAACGCCCCTGGACAATGATGGCTGCTCCGGCCTTCAGATGGCCATGTTCTTCAATCACATCCATCTCACCGCGAACCTCGGGAAAGGTTACTTTGACATGAATCAACAGTTCATCGCCACTGGTCGCGGCAGTCACCCGGGCAGACGATGGCAGCCCTTCACAACGGAGAAACCGGTCGGGCAGCAGGCGGTCAATACATTGCCGGACCAGCGCCTTGTGCGCATAGGCGGCACTTTCGAAATACGCTTTGAAAACAGCAAAGCAGATCTGACCCACCGGACCCGAGACGGCAGCGGCGGCATGACCGGTCTTTTTTTCCGGCGGTGTGTAAAAGTAACCGTGGAACCCATCCCAATGGCGGTCGAAGTAGGGCCTTACATAGTCAGCCAGTCTGAATCCACCAACCTTTTCTTTGAACAGGATTCCTTGTTCACTATACATACACAAATCCATATCAAATGTCTTCGGATCGCTTAAATCGGTCAGGTGGTAATATGAATTGCGACTGTCATCAAGTGAACAAAACTCGAAATCCATTTCCGGCAAGAGAAAACTGGATTTGTCCTGCGAAAGTCCGGCGCGCCCGGTTGCCAGCACACGGCCGCCGGCAGCCAGATAACGGGACAGTTTACCGGCCAGCTCAGGTGTCGTATCCAGTTTGTCCGGCATGATCAGCAGACGGTAGCGGCTGAAATCGTCATCAATATGGAGGATTTCAAAGCAGAGCTTCAACTCACAGAACATCCGGCACAGACCCCAGTATGTATCCGCCAGCCAGCCTTCAGAGTCTGTGAGGACGCCGATTTCGGCGACCGGCACCGACGGTTCGGTCCATGGCTCCAGTTGTTCGATCCAGGCATTCATCCTGCCGATGGTCCGATAGATATCCGGCTCCAGGTTGCGGGCAGGATGCATGTGGTCGCCGACGGAAACGCCGGCGCCGACGCAGAGGGCATCATAATAATCGTTTTCCAATGATGCTTGTGATTTAAAGCCGCCGAAATCGCCCCAGGTCGATTGAAAGCGCCCGGTCATGTAGAGAACCTTCTTCATCACCGTGCGATTATAGACGGCATGCGGCCAGAAGTAGTCGTAACTCCAGCCGGCCGGCAGGCACTCGACTTCGGCGTGGGTATGAAGATCGCGGCCGCGATGGTACGGCAGATTGTTGAAGAGCAGATAGCGGTCGGGACCGATGATCTGCCGGCATTCTTCCGAGAAAGAAATCCAGGCCAGTTTCGCATGTTCGACGGCAACGTCCGGGTCAAACAGATCCATCCCTCTGGCTTTACGGTCAGCCAGACACCAGGAGCAATAGCACGGCGTATTGAACATGCAGTCAGCGAAAAAACCATCGATGTCATAAGTGGCAATCTCTTTGATCATGCCCAGCTGGTAATCGCGGTAAGACGGATTCATATAGCACATCTGGCGGTAACCCCAGCGTGTGCGGTCACCCTTGATGACGTGGCCGTCCCGGTCCAGCTTAGTCTGCCCCATATCTCTGGACGCCCGTTCGTGGTCAAGGCCGACATTCATATAGGCGGAAACGCCGATGTCGCGCTTGTGGCATTCGCGCAAAAGATCGCCGAACATATCGCCCTTCATACCCGGATAGGGAATGCCGACCTTGGTCAGATAATAAGCGAATCCCAGGTTGCATTTGGCAAAAGCATTGATATAGCAGACTTTGGCATCGGCCAGTGTCTGCGCAAAGGCCGCGGCATCCCAGTCCCGGTTGAAATCGTATATACCGGGCATGGTATGGAAATCCAGATGGATCGCTCGCTTGATCGGCCGCATCCTCTTCTCCTTCAACTATTCTTCTGCTATCTGATTTCCTTTGCTATTTGATTTCCTTCAGAAATACTGCTCTTACCTAATCCGCTCCCTGAGCGCTTTAAGGGACCACTCGATCATCTTTGTGCCGATTTCCGGAGAGGATTCGACTGCACCCTGGATAAACCAGGCGTCGCTCTCCGGTAACCGCTCGAGGCTGACAGCTTCAGGGCAGAGAGCGCTCAGAAGCGAGCATTCCCACTTGCCGGCATGGTCATAGCCGGTGGCATTCTGGGCTTCGGTACTCATGCAGGGCAAGACCGTGATCCATTGCCAGGGGCTGTCGGACTGTTCCATTTCTGCATAGAAGGCTGCGTTGGTGTTGTCGCCCCACCAGCCATGGCCGCGTGTTTCCTCAAGATACTGAAAGACCAGTTTCTTGGCCGCTTTCATGCAGGCGAGCGTCATCGGCAGCAGATTCTCCTGTTCATACTGGTGATGAATGACGATGTAGATGTTTTTCCAGCCGCCATACAAGAGTGATTTGAGGATGGCATGGACATAGCCTTCGAAGATGTCGATGTCGACATGGACGGTGTTCTTGTCCGGACCGGCTACGGCATAGCTGGCGACGCCATACCAGATCGGCGGCGCGACGACCAGGTCCCGTTCTTCGGCCAGGCGATCGATCAGACCGACCGCGATCTGCGTGTCACACCCCAGTGAGCAGTGCGGTCCGTGATACTCGATGGTGCCGACCGGAATCACCAGTGGCACTTTGTTTTTCTTAGCTTCTTCAAGTTCACGTGCGTGGGCAAGTTCCAGTTTCATGCTGACCTCCGCCGACCTGCCGGCCGGATAGCATTAAATCCTCTGCTTATATGTAATTATCCGTTCTTCTTCCCGAAGGATTGATCAGAAAAGTCAATCCTTTGGGAGGAAAAAAGGCATGCTATTATCTAGCATGCCCTTTTCTCAGAAATCCAGTTCGTAGATGGTGCCGATCGGCTCGCAAAGGCTTTCGATGCCATTCGGGGTGATTACGATGCCTTTCTCCCAGCGGATGCCGAAAGTGCTGCCTGAGATGAAAGTGTCGATCTGGAACGTCATGTTGGGCTGGAGAATATAGTTGGATGAGCTTTCCATCCAGGGCGCTTCAACTTCGATCATGCCGATGCCGTGACACGGTCCATAAACAAAATTGTCGCGATAGCCGCGATCGCAGAACATCTGATAGAAGCTGCTGGCAATATCGGCCGCAACGGCGCCGCCGCGCAGCTGCTTTTCTGTCCAGCG
>JAWSUP010000061.1:5294-14799 GCA_033549405.1 Bacillota bacterium
GCGATGTGCTTCAAGACCAAATTCGACGATGCGCCGCTTTTCCGGCGTCAGCTTGCCGACGCAGACGGGATAGCCGATACTGGGCGAATAGCCATCGACTTTGGCAGAAAGATTGAGCTGAACGATGTCGCCGCGACCGATCGTGCGGTAAGACGGCCGTGAGATCGCATGGCTGGTCGACTGTTCGCTGAAGACATACATGGGCAGTCCTTCATATTCAGCGCCGTTCTCATAGATGACCCGCTGGGCGATACCGACCATCTGCAGTTCCGTGACACCGGGGCGGAGGTTCTTCCGAACCTCGTCCATCGCCAGCTGTGTGATGCGAAAGCCCTCGCGCAGGCAACTCAGTTCATTTTCTGATTTAATGCTCCTCAGGGTTACCATGATGTCAAAGGAATCGACGATCTCGGCTTCAGGATAGCTCTCCTTAAGGCCTTCCATCATGACAACGGTTGTGTCTAAAAGACTGCAGACACCGATGCGCAGCTTGTCGCCCGTCACACCGATGGCCTTGAAGACATCGCGGTACGTGCTGGGTGAGAATTCCGGATAAGCCGGATTGGCAGATTCACGATAATACAGGGTCGGGAAAACCTTGTCGATATGACCGACATCAGCGGCAAAGCGGGCACTCTCCGGTCCGCAGAGCAAAGCTGCGTCGCCGGCAGCAGAGATAGCCACGCCGGCCCGCTCGAACAGCGGCCAGAATCCAGAGAAATAGCGGGCGTTGGCATAATCCGATTCGGTCGAATTGACCAGCAAAAGGTCCAGTCCATTCGCAGCGACAAGTTTTGCAGCTTTCTGAATGCGCGCCATGTATTCTTCATGAGGTATGCAGACTCTGTTCATAAATATCTCCTCGTTTCCGTGTTTGCTTGTGATTTGTTGCAGTCTCGCAGATAGTTGTTGTTTTCATGAGTTGTGTGCAATGCAGTGGGAACGTTATTACGTGATCGATTATAGATTCATTCAGACATATTGTCAATATATATCTGAAAAATGTATTTCTTTTTATTTTATATGTTTATGATGATCGGATACATGTTCAAAAATATAACAGCTACTCTCCTTCTTTTGCATCTTAAAATGAAATTCAGGTTTGACGTCTCATCATCTTCGTGGTAACGTTATGATATAATCAAATACCCGTAACAACATGACAAATAGCGATTGCGAGGTAATCTATATGGAACCGATCACCATCCAGTTGACACCTGAACAGTTCTGCCCCGAAGAGCGGATAATCGTACGCTCCGGGAATCTCTCAGCTGCGGCATTTCGCTTTCCGGGCGGCGTCTGCGGTCTGCGTCTGGCCAACGAAGCCGGTGAACTGATCCTTCTGCCCTTTCAAGGCCAGCAGATCTGGCGCGCCACATTCAAAGGCGTTGACCTGACCATGCAGTCGATGTTTGACACACCTCTGCCCACAACCGATTACCTCTCCACATATGGCGGCTTTCTCATTCACTGCGGCATGACAGCCATGGGTGTACCCGATGCGGCAGACAGCCATCCGCTGCATGGCGAGTTGCCCAATATGGACTATCCTGAGGCGTCACTGCTCCTGGACGAAGATGATGACGGACCCTATATCGCCCTGCGAGGCCAGACGGAATACAAGATCGCCTTCTCAACACATTACCGCGCTGAACCTGAGGTGCGCCTGCACGCCGGCGCCACGGTTGCCAATGTCAGCCTGACCGTGACCAATCTCAGATCACGGCCCCTGGATTACATGTACCTCTGCCACATCAACTTCAGGCCTGTCGACGGTGCCCGGCTCGTATACAGCGCACAGGCCGATCCGCAGCACGTCTACGCCCACATGGCGGTGCCGGACAGCCTGCCGTCGCAGGATGCCGACAACCTGCGACGATACATCGAGGCGATCAATCGCGACCCATCGGTCCACCACCATATCGACCCGCAAAATCAGTATTACGACCCGGAGATCGTCATGACCCTTCATTATTCTGCAGATAACGATGGCTATGGCCACACCCTGCAGGTCCTGCCAGATGGAGAAGCCTTCTATGTCGCCCATCGTGTCCATGAGCTCCCGCTCGTGCTGCGCTGGATCGCCCGCACGATCGATGAAGACGCCCTGGGGATGGCTTTGCCGGCGACAGCCGAACACCACGGCCGGACCAAAGCCGGCCAAGATGGCCAGATCAAGACCCTTGCAGGCGGCAGCAGTGTCACCATGAGCATGCGCGTCGGCTACCTGGATGCGGCCGCAGCAGCTGCGGTACAGGATAAAGTCGGGCGGATCCTGAAAGAGAAATAAAGCGTTTTCTGGATTGCACATAAGTTGTTTGATTAATGGACGAGTAGAGTTTGATCAAGCCCACAAGCTAGACAATCCCAAGTTTGACAGTTAAAAAAGAAGAAAGCTGTAGATGGCCTGTCACACAGGCGTTTTTAGCTTTTTTTGTATCTGGAAAATGCGTAATGTCTACTTTTCCTTCTTCGTTAATTTCACGATTTTATGCATCACCTTTATCGGCAGGTGTACCGCAAAATCCGGTTTCTCGAAATAGTCCATCGCACCTTCCAGAGAAGAACGTTTCGAATTAGGGTCAAGAATCCTGGTCACGATAAGCATATTGATCTGCTTCGCGCTGGAACATTTGGCAATATACTCAAATACCCGGGCGCCTGTGTCACCATGAGCATGTGTGTCGGCTACCTGGACGCGTCAGAGGCAACTACGGCGCAGGATAAGGTCGCGCGATCGAAATAAAGCGTTTTCTGAATTTCACATAAGTCGTTTGATCAATGGACAAGTAGAGCTTACAATGGATGTTGCCTTGCATCTAGAATCAGTCCTTGGCTTGTCAGCTGGTTTTTAGCTGTCGTCTCTGCTCCAGACTTCCATGTCTCAAGTCTCGCGTCACACATATACTGCTATTGCATGTGCTTTCTATTTCTTGCTCAGAAATCACAATATTGTCATGCACCCAGATCAAGCTTGACAATCCTCCCCTTTCTGGTACACTGAATATAAATACCAGAGATCTTTAAAAAGATGTAATATGTAGTAATAAGTAATGACTCATTTTTTTGATTTCATATCATTGTGCTCCAATAGTAGTGAAAATTGCGTTGCGTACAACAGAACAGAAAGAAGAGTTCTTCAATCCTGATTTCTTAAGAAAGGTTGTGTGTAAAAATGAAATTTGCTAAACGACTAGCTATTATGGTTTTAATCATTTTATTTTTTGTTTCATCAATTAATGCGTCAGCCAATGCATATCGTAATTATGTAAGTGAAATTGAATTTGCTGAAATACTGTTAGAGCAGAATGGAATCAACTTATCTTATGATAATATTGAAACGATTAATACTGATTCTGGCAAAGCGGTATTGTTAACAAGATCAAGTTTAGAAGGAGAAACTATCAAAGAATTAATAATTCCTTTTGTTGAAACAGAACATGGTATAACGAATAGCTTTACAGCTTACAGAGTATGGAATCCGCCATATCCAGGAACATATGCCCATTCTGAAACAGCTATATTGAGTGACTTTATAGTTTATGTAAGAGTATATTTTGAAAAAACAACTGTCGAGGATCATTTTCGCTTATATTGCACAGATGCAAGATGGACAAAAACAAATCAAAACTCAAATGCTTATGTATCAAAATTATATTTTGGTGCTACTGTAGTAGCAGATAAATATTCATATCCAAATCTATTGCTTATACAAAGTGATGTATCAGCCGAAATAACAAAAACTCAAAATAATCCTTCTTCAACAACTCTATATAGTACAAATTTTCTTATGCAACCTTCTTCAAATTATGTTTATAAAATAACAAACTTTATGTTGCACACGTCGCATGGATGGGTTATATTTACGTATTATGATTCAAGTGGCATCCAAAGAGTTTCTGCGGTGAGTATTGATGCTATGAGATATTGATTATATTACAAAAAGCGTTGTTTTTTATTTATGCTTTACTGGCTTGTTCAGTTGGTATATACCGTGCTGTAATCTGAGTAAGATAATGATAAGTGCATGTGCTTGCTTATGACTGCATCCGACTTGAAAGTTGGTATAAAAATGAAAAAATACCTGATATCTGTCATCTTGATTTTGCTGCTTTCCCTGAGCGGCTGCACGACTGTTGCTTCTAATAAAACCAGTGTGCAAAATCCAGCAGACGGTTTGCTAACCGTTGATCTGGCTCTGTTGCTTGCAAAAGATCGTAATAAACTGGTGGATATTCCCTGGTTTTCTCCGCCGTCCGTTGCGGTTAATGCATTGAAAATCGAGCGGGAGCGCATCGTCGTCATAAGCTTCGATAGTCAGGCATTCGAGTTTGCTGTTCCTGTTTTTGTCATGCCATTCGAGCAGCGTGCCAATATGGTGTTTCGCTTTGTCTATGACGATGACCTAAACGACGGAGAAGGAGCGCTGCACGAGGTGTTCTTCGATTTTTATGCCGATGACGAGGATGCATATCGCACCTTGCTGGAGCAGTTTTCAACGTTGGCTGACCGGCCGGAACTGCCGTTTACGATTAATGACGATGAGATTGAGCGGGCCGTTCGTGCACACCGATCCATCAGCACTGTTTCCAGCATCACCTTGATGGACGAAGATCTCGACCGGCGAACCAGCCAGAATTTTCATGTCACCGCAGGTGATTTTGCCCGTAACGATGACATAGCCCAGGCCTTCGGAAATCCCATCGCTGTACGCATCTCGTTATGGATATCTGTATATTGATAGAACGTGTCGCATTACTGAGACGGTTGGTGGCCGCGCAGCCTGCATCCTTACAAGAATGCTTTCTCCTCAGTTCTGAGTCGAGTTTACGCTTCAAATCCAAATAACAGGTACGCATCGATCAGCAATGCCTCACGATACAGGTCGATGACATCGCGTAGTCGCATGAACAGACACCGGGCACAGCCGATGGTTTGAACCTGGATAAGCCCTGCATTCATGGCCTCTTCCTGGATCTTGTTCCATCCTGCTTCGCGGTTAAATTCCGTTTCAACATACCACTGATCCTCTGGATATAAGCGCCTTATTTCCGACGGCGGTTTAAATCTTGCATATAAAGCATCCGGAAGATTCTTTTCTGCCAGATGCATGCTGGACATCCGGTTAATGTCTACTCCGAGCAAAAGGGCATAACCATTGGTATCATACAAATAATTATACCCCTGGGTTGTGTAAAGTGCGGCATCCTTACCCCATGCGGCCACACGCAAGGTGCCTCTGCCGACAGCAACATCCGCTCTCCGCCTGAATGTGTCGGCAACAATACCCATGCCACTGGCAAGGTCTGAACCCTCCGGATAGACCTTTACCTTGCACCGCAGACCATTCGCCTTGTCTTCGTCAGTTAACGGCAGAACTTTTGATACCGTGTAGGCCGACATGATGATCGCCCCTTCGGATCCAATCACATTCATCAGCGCATTGATTATGGCATCAGCACCACCCTGAACATGCCCAAAACTGCTCAGAGAGCTGTGCACCTCAACGCACATTCTTTCTGATAAACCAAGTCTGCGCAACCCTTGTTCGATTTCTATCTGCGTAATGAGACCATTGCGATCAGTTTCCAATGGAAACCCTCCTCATCATAGCAGTTTCTATTCCAGCCACTTTTCCATGTCCGGCTGTACAGCGGAAGCGGTGCGACTATGCATTTGATCGAGCACAAACTGAACAAAGACCGCACAACCGACAGACAGAGCGTCATCATCAATCAGGAAATTGCTGTTATGCGGTTCACCGGTCGCATGCTTGATCCTGTTGACGACACCAAGGCGAAATAAGAGTCCCGGGGTCTTCCTGAGATACTGGGAAAAATCCTCAGAAGAAAGGCGTAATGGGACCGTTTTGACCTGCTCCGCGCCGACAACCTTAACAGCCGATTTGCGCCAGCTGTCTGACAAAATCAGATCGTTGTAGACCGGCAGGCACTTGAGACTGGTCCAGATTTCTGCCGTGCCGCCGGTAGCATCAGCAGCCTGTCTGGCGATCTGGCCAATCCGCTTCAGTATGTGCCGATCGACCGCCACAGATAACGTACGGGCTGTTCCCAGCATTTCAGCTGAGGCGGCCGTCACATTCTGAGTCGTTCCTGCCGTCAGTTTATTGAATGAACAGAAATATGACTCAAGAGGATTCAGTTCGCGACTCAACACCAGTTGAAGTTCATTGTATGTTTTCACAGCCATGGCCAGGGCATCGCTGCCCTTATGCGGCTGGCTCGTATGAGATGGTCTACCCGTAAAACGAATGCGGAAGGTGCGGCTGGCCGCCTGGGAAAGACCTGGGCAGACACCCACCGTGCCGGTCTCCAGCGTCGTGTCAACATGCAGGGCAATCACGCTGTCAATGCCGTCCATGACGCCGCCTTCAACCATCAGGTAAGCCCCGCTTTCGACGCCTTCTTCGCTGGGCTGAAAGAGCAGCCTGACGCGGCAGCTGAGGGTGTCTTTCAGTTGCTGCAGCGCCTTGGCTGTGCCAAGCAACACAGCAGTGTGCGCGTCATGGCCGCAGGCATGCATTTGGCCGTTTATGCGTGACTTATAGGATACATCATTTTGCTCAGTGATAGCGAGGGCATCCATGTCAGCACGGATACCAATGGTAAAGTCATTATTTTCTTCGTTGATTGTGGCGACGATGCTGCTTTGACCATATTGCTCTGTGTAAGGGATTTTGAACCGGTCGAGTTCGCGGCGGACCAGCGATAATGTTCTGGGCAGGTCAAAAGCCAGTTCTGGATACTGGTGCAGTTCGCGGTATATCGACTGCATGTAGGCCTGGTCTACAGATTCGGACCATTGTTGCTTGATCAACTGACTCATCGCAATTCTCCTTAGCTTTTTATTTGATATGTTGTCATGATATCAGGATGTCTATTTATGATTGTGTGTCAAATATGACTTCGCCAACGCCGTCGCAGATCGATATTTGCGTGCCATACGGTTTCGACATAACAGCCAGGCGCTCGAGGATGCTCTCGTCCCGGGTGAAACGCGGCCAGCCAGCACGTGAACGTGGTTCACCAAAGCCGAGTTCAACCGGCATGAGTTTCAGTTTGCTGATCTGACCGTCCACCATCTCCCAATAAGGAATAACCGATTCGAACATCTTGTGGTCGCAGTAGAGGCCGCAGCTAAACTGACTGGAGCGTGTGGCAAACAGCTCGTGCATGGTGGCGTCGGGTGACAGTTTGTAGGTTTTGAACCATTGCGCAGGAGCGCGACTGATGTTTTCGCTCTGCAGTACAAAGTCGCCCAGCGAATAAAAAATCGGACGACCTTTGTAAATCTCAAGCGGACGCAGCAGATGCGGCCCATGACCAATGACGGCATGAGCGCCGACATCGATACAGCGGCGGGAAAACGTCTCGATAAACTGATCCGGTATTTCTTTTTCAGTCCCTCCCACCTGGTGAGCATGCAGGGAGATGATAATGGCATCTGCCTGGAGCGTCGCTTCAAAAATCATCTGTTCGATTCGCTGCAGATCCTGTTCATCCACTTCAGTGATGCGCCGACATTCGTTGCCTTCCTCAAAGATCAGGCCGCCAAAATCCATCTGGCCCGGCGCAAGGGCAGGCTTATAGCCTTCCCTGCGGCTGATATCGCTTTGTGCATTCATATTGGTCTGACTGGCGATCTGACTCAATAGCCTGAGCTGTTCGGCCGGCACCTGGTAGCGTGTTTTGACACGCAGGCCGTTGACACCGGGCCGTCCCGGCAAATGAGCAGATTGCTCACCGGCCAGTCCGTAGAGCTCAAAGCTGGCTGTCATTGCGATCAAAGCACAGCGGCCGCTTGTGCATTCCAGGTAAACCGGCTGAGCCGCCTCCAGAAGGGTCCGACCTGTTCCGGCTGCTTTCAGACCAGCCTGCGTGACATATTCCCTTGTTTTGATCAGGCCGTCAAACGAAAAATCCAGTGAATGATTGTTGGCCAGGGAGAGCAGATTGAAGCCAAAGGCTTTGATATTGTCCAGCACAGCAGGATCGGCACACGTCCAGCTGCCGCCGCTTTCCTGGGCTGGCGCGCATTCATAGCGGTGAATCGTGGTCTCCAGGTTGGCAAAGCGAAAATCACCCTGCGCAATGAACTGCTGCACAGAAGCTAGTCCTTCATAGGGGCTGTCAGCAGGCAGTTCCCGCATCATCAGAAGGTCCCCGGCAGCTGTGAAACGCATTTTCTGCTTCATGGTCAACTCCTTATTTGCCAAAACGCCTATGACTGCCAGAGTTTCTGGATCGTGTCGACGGTTTTGCTGACCAGCAGGGCGCCGCCTGCCTGTCCGGTTTTGCCGCTGGCTATGTAGGCGCTGTAGTGACTGCCGCGTTCCGCCTTGGCTGTCGGCAGGTATCCGCCCCAGTCACAGGCCAGCTGGACGACAAAGGTCTGCGCAGCTTCGCTCAGAGCCTTGATCTGATTGCCGTAATCCAGGAATAGCTCAAATGGATTGGTCGCAAAGGCCATGTCCCCCAGTCGGGCCACATGGATCTCCGTCGTGTAGAACTGCTCTTTCTGTTGTGCCTCGAAGCGTTCCAGAATGCCGCCATGAATGTGCAGGGCGCCCATGTCCCCAGTGGTGAAGTCCTTTTTCTTAGCACCGGCGACGTAGTCGTCAAAGCTCAGGCGGGCCCGGTCGCGCTCTGCTATGGTCACGCGGCGCAGCGGGAATTCAACTGTCAGAACAGCGTGGCGAATCAGGGCATTGTTCCTGGGTTCTGCCTGCGCCTCCGGCAGCTTGTCCAGCACGACAGACGCGATGCGACCGCCCAGTTCAACAGCACCGGGCAGATCATGCATATCTGGATCTGTCAGGCGTTTTCTTGTGTTCGAACGGCGGACAAGATCGCGTGGTGACTGGTCACCGCCCGCACCGCAGAGCCCGAGCACAATGAAGTCATCACCCAGCCGGGCTTTGATCCGGTCGCGCGCCTTGCCCCAGAAATCCGATGAGACATAGTGCTTTCCTTCCACAACTTGTGATGGACAGGCCACGTTAACCAGCACGCCCACTGGCGTTGTGTCTTCAGAAAAAACATAGAGCAACTCAATGCCGGAATCATTGCCGCCTTCCAGTTCGCGGAAATTCACGGTCTCTGTGCTGCCGTACATCTTGGCACTGTCGTCGTCGTAAACCGCCCGGCGACAATGGCCGATGACAGCCCGTCCGAATGAGGGGCTTATGCTGGCAGGCCGACGTTTTTCCCAGGCCGTGCAGATCGCCTCGCAGAGCTTGTCCGCGATATAGGGAGTACAGCGGTCTTCCTGCCAGACATCTTCCGGGATTTCATTCCCAGTTTCGACAAAAGTCACATCAGGCGGTAAAAACCGGGCCGCCACATGAAGGGATGTGATCTTGCCGTAATAATTGGGTCCAGTGTGAATGTGCGTGGCCGAAAAGATGATCTTCTCCACCGGCAGGTCGGAACAGCGTTGACGGATCAGTGCTCTGACCAGTTCGCAGAAATCACGTTCAACACCG
>JAWSUP010000062.1:0-14787 GCA_033549405.1 Bacillota bacterium
CCAGAAACTCGTGCTGCCTGTCTTTCTGCACCGGCTGGTCTTGCGTCCCGAAGCGGCCTTGAGCAGTCAGGCTGCCGAACGCCTCCTTCAGGATCTGGTGCGTATATTGCCGGTCCCGTCAGTCACATGAAGAAGCGCCAGGCAATTTTTTATGGACTTGCTGTCCTTTTTCTGGTCGCTGGCCTGCTTAGCGGCAACCGGATCTTTTATGTGCTCCTGTTCACCCAGGCTGCCATTCTTGTCTGCATCCTGATCCTGAATCTCTGGGCGGTCGTGTCCTTCACATACACTCAGGAGTTAAGCAGTGCACGGACGCTGCGCGGCAGACCGGTCATGCTGTCTCTGGCCATCCATAATGAGAAATCACTGCCTTTTCCCCTGATGCGGATCCGCCTCATCGTAGCAGACGAACACGAACAAAAAGATCTGACATTCAATCTGGCGCCGGATAGCCATCTGTCCTTCAATCATGAAATGGCCTGCCCGTACCGTGGCTCTTACGAAGTCGGCATGACCGTGATTGATTTTCTTGATCTGTTCGGCCTGTTGCGGCTGCCGATCGACATGCGTCTTTTACCTTATTACCGCATGAAGCAACTGCTGGTCTATCCCCGCCTGATCGAACTGACCAGACTCAACATGCCAGCGCTGGACGCGCAGCGGTTCACCCGTCATCAAAACCTGACCGACGATCATGAACAGCCTTATGCGATGGTTCGCAAATACCGGCCCGGAGATGCCGGCAAGCAGATACACTGGAAAGTTTCCATGCGGCAGCGGCAGTTGATGACACGTGTTTATGAACAGGCCACGGAACCAGACATCGAGCTGATTCTTGACTTGAATCCGGGCGGCTATAAAGGCGAAAGTGCCCGGCAGACCGAGGATGTGTTTTGTGAAAGCGCAACTGCCCTGGTTTATTATCTCCTGCGTCAGAACTGGCATCTGCTGGTTACCGGTTACGGTAAGGAGATCCGGCACCTCAGCGGGTCGAGCCTCAAAGATTTTCAACCGATCTATCAGTGGCTGGCAGCTGTCCAGTTTGACAGCCACCGCAATTTCCTGCAACAATTGCGCCAGGATCTTGTAAGCAGCCACCGTGTGCGTGCGCGCATCATCCTGACGACAAGGATCGAAGCTGAAATAGGCGAGATATTAGGCCAGAACAGGCTCAGCCGGACATCGAATTATACGCTTGTAACCGGCCCGGCGCGTGACAATCCAAGTGAATCCCAATTGGCCGGTCTGTTCCACCAGGCCGGACTTCCGGTCTGGTTCATCCATTATGGAGATGACCTGACCAAGGTACTGCAAGGTGACTTTTGAAGAAACATTTTTGGACATCTGACCTCGCTGAGTTGATTGTAGACGGACTGATCTCCGTTCTGTTTACGCTGGGCATCATTGCTCCGCTGTTTTATACCCGCATGCTGGATACATCCTGGCTTGCTGTCACAGCCGGCTGTCTGCTGGCTGTGGTGCTGGTTATCTTGCTCAGTCGACGCTGGTGGCTGATACCGGGGCTCATCCTGTTTGTCGGGCTGCCCGGGGCCTGGATTCTGTCACGGCTCAAGCTGCTGCCTGTCTGGATTAAAGCTGTTGCAGAATATGTCAATTGGGCTGGTAACCGACTGCTGTTGGGCGGACCTGAACCTGAGTTCGAAATCTGGCTGGTGTGGCTGCGTTTTTTACTTATTTTGCTGGTAACCATACCAATTTTTGCCCTCGTCCGCAAAACAGGCCGGCTGATCATCTTTATCAGTCTGACTCTGCTGGTCGCCATCCCGTTTCTCTATGCGCATCCCTCAGCTATTCCCCGCATATTGCCATCTATAGCCGGCCTGATCGCATTGCTGCCGGTCAGTATGGTGCGAACGATCAAAAAGCGCCACCCGGATGCTGTCATGCCGAGGGCGCCCCTGCAATGGCTGGCTTTGCCTGTCGCCATCATCAGCATTCTGGCAGGTCAGATGATCACTCCGGCCGATACGAGCCACTGGCGGCAGCAGGATTGGATCAACCGCCTCTATGACCTGCGCGATTTCTGGCAGAACCAGAACGGGGTCAACCGCGGCTGGCAGCCTTTCGATATCGCCGTCGCAGGGTTCCGTTCTTCTGAAACACGCCTGGGCGGTCCGGTCAGGCCTTCCGAGCAAACCTTCCTGGATGTAAAATCACCGGAATCGGTCCTCCTGAGGGGTGTCACCCGCACCGTCTACACAGGCAGCAACTGGCAATCACCGCCTCATCAGGTTTACCGGCTGGACAGCGCACTCTGGCGATTGTCAAAACGGCAGGTCTTCAATGAGGATATGCCGGCGGGCAGCGACGGACGACAGTTCATGGACCGGTATTCCCAGAAGATCACAATAGAAATCACACCCAAGACCCGCCTGCAGACCACGATCTTCTCTGCAGGACGGCTGAATCAACTGGATTGGCGCGACAGCAGAAACTATCCGCCATATTTCACGGTGGATTCTGACCTCTTCGTGTTCAACGGTCTGCCCGACAACCCGTCCTATTCTGTCTCCGTTACGCTCTTTAACCGACAGCAGCAGGATTTTGCCGAATCAATCAAGACTATGTCTGAGGCAGATCTGCGCACCAGAGATCCATATTGGACAGCAATTACTGACCGTTACTTGCAGTTGCCTGACAGCCTGCCTGCTGTCGTTGGCGATACAGCAACTTCAGTCATCGCTGGTGAAACCGATCCCTACAGTCAGGCTGTCCTGCTTGAACTATATTTCCGGGAGACTTTCACATACGCACTCGACCCGGATTTTCCGCCTGACGGTATGGACTTCGTGGCTCACCTGCTGCAAGAACAACAGGGTTATTGCGTCCACTTTGCCACAGCCATGACCGTCATGGCCAGAACCCTTGGCCTCCCCGCCCGCTATGTTGAAGGGTTTGCGCTGGATCCGGTGACCGATAAAGACAATACCTGGCGGGCAACAGGCAAAACAGCCCATGCCTGGTGTGAAGTCTATTTTCAGGGCATCGGCTGGCTGACTTTTGACCCGACTCCGGCAGGACGGATAGACCCGCCGGAAGACCCGGTCGGCCCGATCGATGATCCGATTGTCGAACCGGTCGAGCCTACACCGAAACCGACCTTGCCACCCCTGGAGCCGACGGAACCCGACTCGGAATCTGGCAGTTTAATCTGGCTGGTCATCTTGTTCGCCATTCTCTTCATGACTATATCCATCCGTCTGCTGGTTTTATCCCTGGTCCGCAATCATCTGCGCAATCTGCGGCTGACCGTAATGCGCCGGCTGGAACCGGACCCTGCTCTTTGCCTGGAGGCTGCTTACAAGGATCTGCTGCACCAGATGACCTGCCTGAGCATACATCCTGAAGCGGGTGAAACACTGACTGTATTTGCCGAAAGGGCCAATAAATATCTGCGCTTCGAGAACATGGATCTGGCCGATCTGCTCTGGCCGGTCGTGCGCTGGCGATATGGCAACCATGCCCCTGCTGGAAACGAGCTTGACGACCTCTTGCAACTGCGACTGAGGCTCGAAGACCGGGTGCGCGAAAGCTTGTCGAAAAGCGCCTGGTTCTGGCATCGTGTCCTGCCGGCCTGGTTCCGCAACAGAAAAAATAAAAACGAGGGGAAGACAACATGAAATTACTGATTATCCGCCATGGAGATCCCGATTATTCAATTGACTCCCTGACAGAAAAAGGATGGCGCGAAGCAGAACTGCTCAGCGACCGGCTTGCCAGGCTGCCAATTCGGGATATCTATTGCTCACCCCTTGGCCGCGCCATCGATACGGCAAGTCTGACGCTGAAGAAAATGCAGCGAGAAGCCACGATTCTTCCCTGGCTGACAGAGTTTCGCGGAAAAGTTGTTGATCCATGCAGTGCTGAAAAAAAGATATCCTGGAACTTCATGCCACAATACTGGACCCGGTGTCCGGAATTATTTGATAAAGACCACTGGCTCGATCATGACCTGATCCAGAGCGACAATGTACGCCTGATCTATGATGAAACGGTCAGCGGTATCACCGAATTGCTGAACAATTATGGCTACAGGCAGGATGGGTATCTGTGGCATTGCGCCAATAACACCGATGAAACCCTGGTCCTTTTCTGCCATTGCGCCATCGGTCAGGTCATCATGGGCTATCTGCTGGGCATCGCTGCACCTGTGATGTGGCATGGTTTTGTTCTGCCGACCTCTTCTGTCACAACCCTGATTACTGAAGAACGTGTCAAAGGGACAGTCATTTTCCGCTGCATGCAGATGGGGGACACATCACACCTGTATGCTGCCGGAGAGCCAATCTCCCGCGCAGGTCTGTATCCGGAATCTTTCGAAAAATAGCATGAGCCAGGTAAAAATCATCGGTTATAATAACGATTAGCAAATATCAGCAGGATTACAAATACAAAATCAATCACCAAAGAAGCGATCAGTCAAAAGAAAAACGATATTACCAATCCAGACTTCCGGTCAATTGTTGACAGATTGATTGAAGAAACATGAATCTTGCACGCTTCATATACCGTAGGTGTTAAAGATTAAGCCGACCTGCGGCACGCAAAACAAGAAGGGCATCAACGGTAACCCATTCATTGATGCATAATTTGCTGACACCGTCCCAGACAATATGATCAACATTTGACACCGTTCTGGTCGGCTGCGATTTTAAAATCCGGTAATATTTGGCTTCGGCAGGCCAGCCGCCGTCTGGCAGTCTCTTTGACTCCAGAAGATCAAGCGCTTGAGCACAGTTCGGGTGATCAATAAAGCCAGCCTCAACCATGACTTTCAAGCCGAACAAGATATCGTAATGCCAGTAGCACGGATAATGCAGCTGGATGAAGTCCTTGTGCATGACTGTCCCTGTCGAACGCGACAAATACATTTTACGCGCTAAAAAGAGTTCGGCAGCTCTTCGACAGGCAACAGAGACATCCGGATTGTCGTATAGCCTGGCATACAAGGCCAGGGAATGCAAAGGAATAAGCGATTCCCAGAATGATGATATCTTTGCCTCCGGCCGTACATCGCAGTTCCAACCGCCATCCGGCCATTGCCAGCTCAGCAGCAGTCGCACCAGCGTATCGACTCGATCATCCTGCCAGTCACAAAGCCGGAGGATGGAAAACAGGGCATTACCTTGCTGGGATGCACATCTGCGGGCTTTGCCCTCGATAAAGGGATCTTGATACCGGTAGTATGGGGCCAGCCAGCAGTCAAGCACCTGGTCGATGATCGGACGAAGGCTTTCATCATTCCTGGGATATCCGATATCAGCTAAAGATGCCAAAACCCAATGAGCTCCACGCCACTTCTGATATGGATTTTTCAATGGTGACAATCGCCCGGAAGGTTCCCGGTTCCGTAGCAGGCTGGCCACTCTTGGGGACTTCTGGATTTCTCTCTGCAATAACCTGATTCTTTCTGAATCGGGGTTTTCACCAAGGACATGAACCCTTGTTTTATACCTGATAGAGGGCTCATCAGATTTCAACAAATGATTGATCAGCGCATCCATGTATATCTTCTCCTGAATTTTTTTCACATTTATTCCCAACATTCCCGACCAGGACAAATATCATAGATATATTAATTCATTTTAAAACAAAAACCCCGAGAAATCAAAACTCCCGAGGTTTCTATATGGTGGTGATCCACCGGAGGCTCGAACTCCGGACCCCTTGATTAAAAGTCAAGTGCTCTACCAACTGAGCTAGTGGATCATATGGCTGGGGTGGCAGGATTTGAACCTACGCGTGCGGGAGTCAAAGTCCCGTGCCTTACCGCTTGGCGACACCCCAGTGATTCGGCTACCGGGTCCGCTAAAACCCGCACCCCTGCAAGTTATATGGGGTGGGATATGGGAATTGAACCCACGACTTCCAGAGCCACAATCTGGCACTCTAACCAACTGAGCTAATCCCACCATCTTTATGCCAGCTTAGGCACGAAGAGAATTATACGGATCGATCCCCACCTTGTCAAGCCTAGGAATTTTCCAGCAACTTCGGAAAAGTTCGAATTATTTTGCTGATTTTATCGGTATTCATGCGATTCTTAGCTGTCGCTATCCTGACATCACCAGACCTGCTATACTATCAACAAATAGATTCTGCTCAAAAATGGCCAATCGGATCTGAAACAGGAGGTGTTCGTGTGAAAACCGGAGAGATGACAGCTGGATTGCCGCTGCAAGGCAAGCGTATTCAACTAACCGCTTTACAAGAAGATGATTTTGATTGTCTGAGACCGTTTTTCCGGGACATGGCTTCCCTGATCTATTACATCCCAACCACAGCCCGACCTCTCAATGCGTATCAGATGCGCAGTTTACTGGACGACTGGAACGATGGTGTCGAGAATTTTGTTTTTGCTGTTCGCTACCAGGGAAAACTGATTGGACTAGTCAACCTGGATGGGCTCGACTGGCCCAACAGCCATGTTGAAGTCGGCATCGCCCTGACCGATCCGGAAGCTCGCGGTCTTGGTCTAGCCACAGACGCCATCACACTCTTAATCCGTTACTGCTTCGATGAACTCGGCCTGCACAGAATCTGGGCTCGCATCATCGAAGATAACAGCCCTTCCCTTCATCTGTTTGACAAACTCGGGTTCCAGAAAGAAGGTGCGTTGCGCCAACACGTCCTGCGCCGGGGTCAATATCGTGACATGTACTTGTACAGCCTGCTGAAGGATGAATGGGATCTGAAAAAAGCTTCCTCTGCAGAGTCCTGACTGGATTTCGCCTGCATCTAGACCGGATCCAGGCTCAATTTTTTGTGCAGACTGGCGCATCAGGTTTTGCAAGGCATAATATTGATCAGACAGCTGTATCATGTTAAGATAGGACTGCTATGCTACAGACTGTGAACAGACACAGAATGACCAGGAGGATGAACATGAGTAAATTGACAGGAAACGCTATATTCGGACAATCCGGCGGTCCTACAGCCGTCATCAATGCCAGTGCAGCAGGGGTTTTTACTGAAGCACTGCAACAGACAGGATCCATCAGGAAGGTATATGGTGCCGCCAATGGTATCGTCGGCATCTTAAGTGAAAAATTCTTCGACATGGCCCAGGAAGACACGCATGAGCTGGAACTGCTCAAGACGACACCATCGTCAGCATTGGGCTCCTGCCGTTATAAGCTGGCTAAAGCAGAAGACGATGACACCGATTATAAAAGACTCCTGGAAGTCTTTACAAAATATGACATCCGCTATTTCTTTTATAACGGCGGCAATGACTCCATGGACACCTGCAATAAGATCTCTAAATTTCTGCAGAATGCCGGCTATGAATGCCGGGTCATGGGCGTCCCCAAGACGATAGACAATGACCTGTTCGGTACAGACCATTGTCCCGGTTTTGCTTCAGCTGCCAAATATATTGCCACCACAGCCATGGAGGTCTACCTGGATGCCCGCGTCTATGACATCGGCATGATCACCGTGATTGAGATCATGGGCCGCCATGCCGGCTGGCTGACAGCTTCCGCAGCTCTGGCTTCATACAAGGGTTATGGCCCTGACCTGATTTACCTGCCTGAAATCGATTTTGACCTCGACAAGATGCTGGCTGATGTCAAACGGGTCTATGCACGTGAAAAGAAGGTCATCATTGCCGTTTCCGAAGGCGTTCAGACCAAAGAGGGCAAATTCATACCTGAGTTGGTCGGTGATGTCGCTGTCGATGCGTTCGGCCACAAGCAACTGGGCGGAACTGCCACTGTCCTGGCCAACTATCTGAAAGAGAAGATCGGCTGCAAAGTCCGTGGTATCGAGCTCTCCCTGATGCAGCGCTGCGCCGCTCACCTGGCATCCAAAACCGATGTTGAGGAATCCTTTCTGGCTGGTCAAACAGCGGTCCGCTGTGCGGTTGACGGCATGACTGATTTCATGGTCGGTTTTCAGAGACCCGAATCAGGGGCATACAAGTGCGAGATCAAACTGATCCCCCTGAGCGACGTGGCAAACGCTGAGAAGAAAGTACCGCGCGAGTGGATTAATGAAGAGGGCAATTTCATCAACCAGCAATTCATCGACTATGCGCTGCCGCTGATCCAGGGTGAATCTCAGATTGCAGTCGAGGACGGCCTGCCGCGTTTTGCCAGGCTGAAAAAGGTGCGGGCCTGATTATCCTTTTTTACGTGACGGTTTTTTCTTGAGCCGCCTGGCCAATACTTCCGGAGCCGCGACAGAAAACCCGAAAAAACCAACCTGCTTACCAAGCAATCGATATTCACCGTGCACATAGGCAACTAGATCGGCTTTGTCAAGACGAAGCCGATCTTTCTTGTCCAGCAAGTCTGCAACAACATTGACAGCAACGATTTCTGCCAGAAAACAATCATGTGATCCAAGTTCGATAACCTGGTGCACTTTACAGGCAAGATAAAGCGGGCTCTCTGCCACAGCCGGGGCACACTCCATGCCATCGGCGGGTATCGCCGTCAATGCGCAGGACTTAAATTTGTCCTCATCCCTGCCGGATCTGACGCCGCAATAATCAGCTGCCTGGAGTAAATCCGCATCGACCAGATTGATGACAAATTCACCGGTCTCTTTGATTTGCTGATGTGAATAGCGGGATTGCCGTACAGATATGGTTACCATGGGCGGATCCGAACAGATGGTTCCAGCCCATGCTATGGTGATCAGGTTCGGTTTCGCACAAGAGCCTGACGGCAAGCCGCAGCAGGAAACCAGAGCGACCGGTACCGGAGACAAAAGTGTGGCCGGCTTAAGTGCTGTTCTCGGACGGATCGTCGATTTTATTTTGCCAGATTTTTTCTGATCCATTTTGATATCTCCATTACTCATGTGTCAAGTCAGCCCAGGCCCATGATTTCATGAACCAGCAGGTATTCCTTTATATCCAGACCCCCGCTGAAACCGATGAGACGACCATTCTTGCCGATGACGCGATGGCAGGGCAGGATCAATGGCAGTGGATTGGCTCCGCAGGCAGAGCCGACTGCTCGAGCCATCTTGCGTGCCTCAACTGTATCCTCCTGGCTGACAGCGCAGGCAATGTCCTCATATGTGCGGGTCACCCCATACGGGATTTCTGCAAGTGCCCGCCAAACCTTCTGTTGGAAAGGACTGCCCTGTTCCAGATGCAGCGGTACATCAAATTGCTTGCGAACACCGTGAAAATAGTCATCAATCTGCCTGGCTGCTACCTGCAGAACGTCTGGTGCGTCTTCTGCGCATAGCCAACTTTTGTCGGCAAAATGATGCATCATTGTCTGCCGATCCGGTAATCGACCCTGGCTGTCCAGCAGATGGAACCATTCAGCACTCTCTTGAATGCGCAGGTCTTCTGACCGTTCTCCATAACGAATGAACTGCGAATAGAGCAACCCCTGATCATCGCCGACTATTGCCAGAACGGCTTTATTGAATGGAAGAAAGGCGACACTGATGTAAGGCTGCCTTGGCCTTATTAACGAATAAAAATAAACGTCCTCATGTAAGGATGTCCCGACGTGATAGCGAGATGATTGTAGAAGCCCTTCTTCCCGCCAGCCAGCTGCTTGAAGCCTGGGCAGCCAGTGTTTTTCCGACGAACCAATCTCCAGCTCAAGCCGGTAGTAATTTTCTTGATTCATCGCATATTGGACGATAGCACGCAGCATCTGATGATCCGGACCACCAGGCTTACAAAAAAGATGCAGCCGATACCGCCGGCTATGCTCATCGATCTTTTGCAAACCAAGCAGCCCCATAATCCTGCCTGTCTGATCAGTCAGGGACGTCCGAGCAGCCATCTCTTCCGATTGTCTGGCCTTTTCACCTTGTCCGATCTCTTTTTCTTGCTGGGTATCAGATGATCGACAGATCAGGAAGACACTGCGATCGCATATCAGCTGCAGCCTTTGCAGAAACAATCTCAGACTGCCGACAGAGCGATGATCCGGCAATACCAGGCCAGACTGACCGATACTGGCCGTATCGGTCAGACGCAGACGGATCAAGGTGTCTTCTTTTACGCTCATGGTCATCCTCCCTCGTGCAGGATCTGACTGGCTGTGGCCATAATCTGGTCAAATGCTTGTTCCAGATCGACATCCGGGCCAGCGGTCATATAGGCGCCTGCGTCGTTCTTCAACGCTTCTTTCATAATTTTATTCCATGAGATGACCATTTGCTGTCCGCCTGAATAGGCATGAGTTAATTGCATCCGGATAGCTGCCAGTTGTCCGCCATATGACTGGCTTGCTACCATTGCCTGCCATACAATTTCGTCGCGAACCAAAGGAAACAGCCCATCGTAGATTTCAGAACGACTCTGCAACAGTAAAGCATCTGGATCGAGCGCTATAAACGCAGCCAGCCTTGCCGCCAGTTCAGGCTCATCCGCAGCCCGGTTGACAACCAGGCTGCGGATCTGTACAGGCAGACGCGTTAGATTATCCTCCATTGTTTTGGATGCACTTTTATCGGAAATTGAACCTGATGGTAAAAAGCTCAGGTTCACACGTATGCCCTCTTTTTGATACCAATAGGACAATTCGGTTGAATCGATAATCCTGCTGATGATCCGGCCGCTGTATTGGTTGTCAGTTGTGGCCTGCACGATCTGGCGTTGACTGACATCCAGATGATTCATTGCATAGCCTGCCTGGACCTGCAGGCGCAGCCAGGCTGCTGCTGTGTGAAAGGCAGGACTGTCCAATTCAAATGAGTAGCCGTTCCACATCCCCCAGCCAGCCAGCGATGATAATGACGGCGCAACAAAGGGAAGAAAATCAATCAAATCACCGTAGATAAAGATCGCTTCACCGAGCCTGGTCTGCACAGCTTCCGGATCATCAGCAACCTTTGCCAGATCGGCCAGATCAACCGGTGCGGCACCGAGGCTGCTATCCGATAAAACCTGCTGTGCATCTGCCATCCATTGAGTCCATTCAGCCCAGGTCCAGTTTTGAGGCGGTGTGCGGATCTGTAACTGGTCAAGCAAGATCATATCATGACAGACAAGCGGGGTCGAAGCTAAAAACGGTATGCCGTAAATCGCTTGTCCGCGACGCATGACATCGACAGCCATGGTATAGACGTAAGCAGGAGAAAGAAGTTCGTGACTGTAAAGCAGATGGTCCAGCGTCAGAATCTTTTCCAGTCCGGGCACAGCTGCTGCCGCACCGCAGTACATCAGGTCCGGCAGGTCACCTGACGCCTGCCAGACGCGCACTTGTTCGGCTGTTATACCACTGGCAGCAGGCACCTGAACAACATCGAATGACAACGGGGCATCGAATTGACGTAAATCCTCCAGGCTGACCTGATGACCGATATACTGCGATCTGTCAACCGGCATCAAGCCGGATTCCCGCGCAAGGAACAGCAGCCGCAGAGCTTCTGCTGTTGTTTCTCCAAAAGGGACTGCCAGCCGCAGTTGAATTGGTTCTGTGATCGTCCCGCTCTCAGAAGGTTCGGTTTCCAAGCCGTTGGTAACGTTTGTCTGCCCGGTCTGTCCGGGTCCCAGTGTCGGGAACGATGACTGGCGAGAAAGACGGCATCCCGCAAGACCTGCTCCGGTCAAGCTGACCAGAATCAATATAAACAACAGAAATTGGCGAACTGGTTTATGATTCCTCATCAAACAGCTCGCCCCGCTCTCTAACCCACTGAAGCAGATCTGTCGGCTGATCCTGTCGATACAGGCAGAATTGAAAAGACAGCGCATCGTTTGGATCGCCAAGCCGTGATATGCCGGTCTGGACAGGTCCTGCCTCAATCATTTTCCATGCCGGGTTGCGATCCAGATTCGGGAAGAACGTGTCTGCCAGAAAATGGCGGTGAACACGCGTCACATACGCCTTATGGCAAAAGGGCAGGAGCTGGTGGTACAGGCTGTCGCCACCGGTGATGAAAACCGATTCAGTTGGTATGTCTGCCAGGCAAATCGCCAGTTCAGCCAGATTATGGCAGATCTGGGCACATTCAGCCTTAAAGTGCTGATCCCTGGTCAGGACGATGTTAGTCCGGTCCGGCAATGGCCTGGTGTTCGGGAAGGTCTCCAGCGTTTTACGGCCAAGAACAATGGTCTGACCTGTCGTCAGTTGCCTGAATCGTTTCATATCTTCACTCAGACGAACGAGTAGTCGGCCGTCCCGGCCGATACCCCAGTCCAGATCAACATTGACAATCAGGTTCATTGCTGTCTCCTCGCCATGAGCCGTGGCTCAGACGGTCCCGTCAGACCGCCACTGGTATGCCGGTCACCTTTTCGCCATGCTGGTAATTCTCCAGCCAGAGACTGTCCAGGGCAAAAGTATAGAAATCCTTGATGCCAGGATCGATCCGCAATGTCGGGGCAGGCCAGCAGTCACGTTTCAACAGCTCCTGAACGATCGGAACATGGCGGTCATAGATATGGGCGTCGGCTATAACGTGCACCAGCTCACCGACCACGAGATCACTGACCTGGGCAAACAAGTGCATCAGCACGGCGTATTGGGTTACATTCCAGCCGTTGGCGACCAGCATGTCCTGTGATCGCTGATTCAAGATGGCATTGAGTTTATTTCCTGTGACATTGAAAGTCAGGCTGTAGGCGCAAGGATACAGCTGCATGTCATGCAAATCGTTGTGGTTGTACAGGTTGGTCATGATCCTGCGGCTGGAGGGGTTGTGTTTCAAGTCGTATAGCGCGCGGTCAACCTGGTCGAAGACACCTTCCGGATATTGGTGTTTCTGGGCCAGCTGATAGCCGTAAGCTTTGCCGATGGTCCCTTTTTTGTCTGCCCACTGGTCCCAGATATGGCTATTGAGGTCTTCGATACGATTCGACTTTTTCTGCCAGATCCAGAGCAGCTCATCGACAGCGGCCCTGAAGTTGATCGGGCGCATCGTCAGTATGGGGAACTCTTCTGCCAGGTTGTAGCGGTTGATCAGTCCAAACCTTTTAATGGTGTATGCAGGAGTCCCATCTTCCCAATGCGGTCGTACCGATTCCCCGGTCTGGTCGTAACCATTTTCCAGGATATCACGGCAGTTTTCCTTGAATAAATCATCTGCACGACTCATCGCACATCCCTCCTGCCAATTCAAATCATGTCATAACCCAGCGCAACTCATTTCAAGTATAACAATAAACCGTGAAAAACACACCCTGTATCCTTTTTCTTCCACTCTTACTTGTAATACAGCCCGGCCAACTTCATTTGCTTCGTAAAAGATATGGTGAATATAAATTTCTTGATTTCATACCTTGTGTTTGCAATAACGACGGCATATTCCTCACCACTCGTCTTGTCGATTGAACCGGATATATGCATGTTTTCGATTTCTTCAAATGCACCGCCTTCACCGATTGCCTCATAGATCTGTTTCATCACATCATCCGTCAGAGCTGTTCTCATCTGCACCGTGCAAAGGGCCTGGAGCGCATCGGTCTGCTGTTCGTTGATGAGATTGATCACATTTTCTGCAGCAGCCCTGACCGCCGCTTCATCAAAATCCGGAGACAGTTTCTGACCGGTGCATCCGCTCAGCAGCGCGAAACTTATGATGGCCACAAGCAAAACAGCACGCAAGGTCTTCAATTTAAATTGATTCATTACTATTCCTCCTTTGGTTGCCGCTATTCATTCCGCAAAGAGACGATCCCGTGTTTGTCCGGGAAAGGCAAAAACCGCTGAAACCTACAGTCTCAGCGGTCTTCATGGTCGGAGTGAGAGGACTTGAACCTCCGGCCTCTTGGTCCCGAACCAAGCGCTCTACCACCTGAGCCACACCCCGTCGGCCTTGATCATTGTACTGATTTCACCCATTAGTGTCAAGTACAACTTCGCCGGTTGACCGCGGATGACAGCGGTGACCGCAGTTAATTCGGGTTTGATGCCGGAATCAGCTGAGATGGACCATTAAGGCTTGTATTTCTGCCTATCCCGGTTTTCTTGTTTTTGTCTTCTTGTCAGCGGTTTCGGCGTGTGGTGACTTCATGTTTAAGCTTGCTGATCATATCGTCGACTGTCATGCTGCCGAGTTCGCCGTCCAGCCGCGCACGGACCGAGATGGTTCCCTGCTCGATCTCCTGGTCGCCCATGATCAGCATGTACTGAAGCTTATCCATCTGGCCTTCACGGATTTTCTTGCCAATCTTTTCGTCACGGTCATCGACAGTGACGCGCAGCCCGGCCTTGCGCATCCGGTCAGCCAGTGCCTGCGCCTCGATGAGGTGTCGTTCTGAGATCGGCAAAATCCTGGCCTGCTCCGGGGCGATCCAGAGCGGCAGTGCTCCTGCGTATTTCTCGATCAAGAGGGCCAGTGTGCGTTCATAACAGCCGATCGAGGTTCTGTGGATGATGATCGGATGTTGCCGGTTGCCGTCACGATCTGTAAACACCATACCAAACCGCTCAGCCAGTTGAAAGTCGATCTGAATCGTGATCAGGGTGTCTTCTTTGCCGAATACGTTCTTGATCTGGATATCCAGTTTCGGTCCATAAAATGCCGCTTCGCCAAACCCGAGTTCGTACGACAGGCCCATATGGTCCAGTATGCCTTGCATTGTGTCCTGCACAGCTGCCCACTGATCTTCGGAACCGATGTACTTCTCGCGGTTTTTAGGATCCCATGTGGAATAGCGATAGCTGACATCCTCATCCAGACCGATGCTCTCGAGCATAAACGACGCCAGGTCAAGACTGCTTCTGAACTCAACTTCCAGTTGATCCGGGGCGCAGACGATGTGCCCCTCTGAGATCGTAAACTGGCGGACCCGGATCAGGCCATGCATCTCACCTGATGCCTCATTGCGAAAAAGGG
>JAWSUP010000063.1:0-14786 GCA_033549405.1 Bacillota bacterium
ACTGACCAGCATGGGTAAGCGTGTGTGACCGATCGACCTGAAAGCGTAAATGAAAACCAAATTAATCGCAAAAGGCACATAACTAAATTGGATATATTGCAGATAATTCATGCCATGTCCGATCGTTACGGTATCAGTCACGAAAATCGAGAGAATAGCAGCCGGGAAAGCAGCTATCAGAATCGTAAAGAAACCGGCGACTGTCAAAGCACCGATGAGATTGATCCAGAAAAAACCCCGGCTTCTGCCCTGGTCGTCGGCTCCATAGTGCTGTGAGATGAATATACCCAATCCACCGGTCACTCCGAAAAGTACAGCCATGACAATGACAAAATACTTGTTGACGATTGTAACACCAGCCATTGATAATTCATCCAATTGACCGACCATGATGCTGTCCGTGAATCCCATCAGCATGGCAATACCCTGCTGCAACATGATCGGGAATGCAATGCGCAAGAGCTCCCTGTAGAAGGATCGATCGCCCAGCCATTCACGTCTGCGAATCTGGTTCATTGATTCACCTGCCTGTCTCGATTGTATCTGGTCTATTATAGCTGATCGTATGATCAGTAAACAGAGGAAGGCGCGCTTATTACTCTGAAAATACTTCAGATTTGAAAGCAATAAATTTTCTCCTATAACAGATGTGCTGATAACTGCTATAATGGTTAACAACTAAACAACGAGAACAACCGGCCATAAACGTGTCTCACGTCGAATGACATCAGCATCACAGCTGAAGTTAGGAGTGCACTGATATGACAGATAAGCAAACTGATGAACTGATCAAGAAAAAACTTGTCGATTACCTGCATCGGATGGGTCATCTTCCGGATAAAGCCGGCCGCTATCATTGCATCGCTACCGATCATAAGGATGGAAATCCTTCAATGACAATTCACAAAAGTGGTGCTTATGCCACCTGCTGGAGCCATCCAAGCCCAAAAGACTCTTTTACCATCTTTGATGCCATTGGCGTCTTTGAAGGAATTCAGTCACCAAGAGCGCAAAAAAAGAGAGCATACGAGATCTATCAGGATGAAATCGATGAATTAGCTGCAGAATTGGCTTCCAAGGCAGAAGCGAAAATATCTGACGAGGCAAAACATCCAACCCATACCTCAAAACCTAAAGAAACTACCAGCACCGCATCTGACGCACCCAAACAAGAAGATAAAGCAGCTGTCAAAGCTCCAGAACATAAATACAGCAGACCTGTAAAGCCTGATATTTTTGCGCCAAAACCTAAAGCGTCACCACCTCCACCACCTGAAGCAATTATTCATAAGGCTGAAGAAAAGGCGACTGTCAAAACTTCAGATCACAAAGAATCGCCACCTTCTGTTACCGCTGCGCCTAAGACCGTAGAAACACCACCACCTGCTTCCGTTGCACCCAAGACCGCAGAAACACCTCCACCTGCATCCGCTGCGCCTAAGACCGTAGAAACACCACCACCTGCTTCCACTGAACCAAAGGCAGAACAAAAAGTGGCCGCAAAAACTCCAGACCACACAGCATTGCCGTCTCCCGATTCTGCTGCATCTAAGGCAGATACTGGAAGCACTGCCACTACACCTGAGTCCAAAGAGGATAAAGCTCCAGCAGCTAAAACACCTGCCCCGCAAGTACTGCCTAAAACTGGCAGTCAAAGAACCATTGACAGCCGGCCTCCTTCAGTTGACTTCCAAGAGTGGAAAAAGCGGGTTTCACAAATCTATAATTTAAAACTAGACAGTAAACCTGAGACGCCACCCCGACCACCTCAAACTGTCAAAGAAACAGAAGTCAAGCAAAGCCCACCAAAGGTTGAGCCTGTTAAGGCCTCTGTTGAATCAGAAAAGTCACCAATTATTCCAGTGCCCGTAGTCACACCCAGGAAGATCAAACCGGCAACGGACGACTCAGCGAAGATTCCGCCTGCTGCTGTCAAGAAACCCGAGCCTGAACCTAAAGCAGAACCTGCTCCTGAGCCTGAACCCAAGGCCAAACCTGTACCTGAGCCTGAACCCAAGGTTAAACCTGTACCTGAGCCTGAACCCAAGGTTAAACCTGCGCCTGAGCCTGAACCCAAGGTTAAACCTGCGTCTGAGTCTCAACCTAAAGCAGAACCTGCTCCTGAACCTGAACCCAAAGCCAAACCTGTGCCTGAGCCTGAACCTAAGGTAAAACCTGCGCCTGAGCCTGAACCCAAGGCTAAACTTGCGTCTGAGCCTCAACCTAAAGCAGAACCTGCGCCTGAGCCTGAACCCAAGGTTAAACCTGCGTCTGAGCCTGAACCTAAGGTTAAACCTGCGTCTGAGCCTGAACCTAAAGCAGAACCTGCTCCCAAACCTGAACCCAAGGCCAAACCTGTACCTGAGCCTGAACCCAAGGCCAAACCTGCGTCTGAGCCTGAACCAGAACCCAAGGCTGCACCTGTGCCTGTGCCTCAACCTAAAGCAGAACCAGCACCAGCGCCTGTGCCTGAACCTGCTATTGATGCTTATCTGATCCAGAACCGGATGACTTCACTTCTGGCCGATCTGCAAACATCTGATCATGCACAGAATTGGTCTACAACCCTATCAACCGGTCTGTCTGGTCTGGACGAACTGTTGGGTGGCGGACTCCGTCCTGGTCTTTACATGATCTGCTCTAGACCTGGTGAAGGCAAAACAAGTTTCGCCTTGCAGATCGCAGACACGATCGCGGCACAGGGAAAGGATGTTCTCTGGATAAGCCTGGACATGGCCCGGGAAGAACTCATTGCCAAGAGCTTGTCCCGCTTGACTTTGCTGTTGGACAACACCATCAATAAAAAGAACGCCTGCACGGCTCAGGCAGTGTTGGAAGGACTGCGCGATATATCGGCTAAAGCAGTTCTGCAAAAGGCGCTGCAAACTTACCAGCAAACCATGTCATCCTTTTATTGTCAGGAAGCCTTGTCTGAATCAAGTATGAACGACATAGAGCACATCATCAGCCAGTACATGGCGGTGACAGGAAGCAAGCCAGTCGTTGTCATCGACTGTCTGCAGTACATTCGGTTTTCCGATGGGCTGACAGAAACAGCCGGAATCGACCGTGCAGTCCGGAACTTGATGCAGTACAGCCGCGCCCGCCAGATTCCGTTACTGGCCCTGTCGGCGAGCATACACGATACATATAACAGCGACGTCATTATCAGCCTTCAGATGGAACCTGCTTCCGGCACACTGGCAGATCCTCATGTCGTTGAACTGGAAATATTGAAAAACAGGTATGGTGCTTTCAATAAAAAAATCCCGTTCAATTTCTTTGCAGCTTTTAATTGCCTGGAGGAGAAGTAAGGGTTGGGGCTAAACTATCTGCCGCAGGGCGAGCAGGCTTATTGCGCACGGACCATACTGACAATCTGCAGAATCTTATTGCGGTCTTTATAACCATTCGTTTCCACGCCGCTGCTGACATCGATGCAATAAGGATTATGGGCAAGTGCACAAGCAAGGTTGCCTGCGTCAATACCGCCGGCCAGGAAAAACGGTTTTGTTAGGGGGGGAATCTGCTGCCAGTCAAAGGCGAGTCCCGTCCCTCCGGGACCGTTGTCCAGCAGCAGATAGTCTGCGTCCGTCGACTGCCAGGTTGCCAGGTCGCAGTTTGCGTCCATGCGTACAGCCTTGATCACAGGACAGCCGCTCGCCTGTTTCACCTGTGTGACAAATGACGCCGTTTCCTGGCCGTGAAGCTGAACAATCGAGATAATCCCTGCCCGGCAAAGTGCTACGACCTGCTCGAGTTCAGGATTGACAAAAACGCCTGCTGCAAGGATATTGGCTGATAAGTGTCTATTCAACCGCGCCGCTTGATCAATAGACACCTGACGGCGGCTTTTCGCAAAAACAAAGCCAATATAATCAGGCTGGGCTTCATTGACCGCCGTGATGTCCTCCTCACGAAAGAGACCGCATATCTTGATCCTGGTCATGGTATTTTCCCGCGCAAAGCAGCCAGCCGCTTCGACTTATCCGGGCTGCGCATCAATGTTTCGCCAATAAGAATGGCGTTCACGCCTGCCTGGCGCAGCATCTCGATATCCTGGGCTGATCGGATGCCGCTTTCAGAAACATAAAGAACATCCGGCGGCACCAAATCACGCAGACGCAAACTCGTCTGCAAATCGACCCGGAAGGTCTTCAGGTCACGGTTGTTGACCCCAATGATTCGTGCACCCGCCTGCAGGGCTGTGCGGACTTCCTTTGCCGTGTGCGACTCGACCAGGGCAGACAGTCCGATGCTATAGGCGATCTCCAGGTATTCTGATAAAGTGCGCACATCCATCAGGGCGACAATCAGGAGAACGGCGGAAGCGCCCAGGCATTTGGCTTCATAGATCTGCAGTGCGTCGACCGTAAAATCCTTGCGCAGCACCGGAATGTGCACGGATGAGGCAATTTCTGCCAAGTGCCTGTTGTCACCCTGAAAATAAAAGGGTTCTGTCAGAACTGATATGGCAGCTGCACCTGCTTTTTCATAGTCCCGGGCGATTGACAGGTATGGGTAATCATCGGCAATGATTCCCTTGGATGGTGATGCTTTCTTGACTTCGCAGATAAAGGCCAGATCTGGTTTTCCAATGGCTTCTTCAAATGAGAATTCAGCATTGACAGGCAGCGACCGGACTTCTGCCATGATCTGTTCTGCGTGGTTTCCCTTTTTCATCAAGCTCACGCGCTCACGGGTTTTGTTGGCGATATTGTCAAGGATCATGGCAGCACCTCTTTGGCCAGCTCGTTGGATAATCTGATGAATCGATCCAGCTGTTCCAGGGCTTTCCCGCTGTCTAATGTCTCTTGAGCCAATCCGATGGCAGCTGCTATTGTCAGATCAGGTTTGGCGATGTGCAAGGCTGCAGCGGCGTTTAGTACAACCGCATCGCGCCTGATACCACGCTCGCCTGATAAAATACTGCGTGTGATCTGAGCATTCTCCTGTGGTGATCCGCCTTTCAGGTCGCCTTTTTTCCCAGTGAAGAAACCGAATTGCCGTGGCGTCAGAACATAAGACTCAAACCGTCCATCTGCATATTCGCAGACGGATGTGGGAGAGCTCATCGACAGTTCGTCGAGTCCGTCCTGACCGTGGACAACCATGAAGCGCCGGACACCAAGTTTGGCCAGCACCTGTGCCATCGGATCCACCAGGGCTGCATCATAAACGCCAAGCAGCTGCATTGAGGCGCCTGCCGGGTTCGCCAACGGACCCAGAATGTTGAAAATTGTGCGGATACCCAGTTCTTTACGGACTGGCGCCACATATTTCATCGCAATATGGTAGTTCTGTGCAAAAAGGAAGCAGATGCCGATCTTCTGCAGCAGTTCCCTGCTCTTTTCCGGAGGAAGGCTGATGTTGACGCCCAGTGCTTCCAGGACATCGGCCGCGCCGCAACGGCTGGATGCTGCGCGATTGCCGTGCTTGGCCACCGGCACACCGGCGGCAGAGACAACCAGCGCGGCTGTGGTCGATATGTTGAACGAATTGGACCGGTCGCCGCCTGTACCGACGATTTCAAGGGCGTCGACCTCATGTAGCAGCCGGACGCAGTGTCTGCGCATCACGGCGGCAGACGCCGTGATCTCCTGAATGGTCTCACCTTTGACAGACAAAGCTGTCAGATAAGAAGCCATCTGGACTTCCGATGCCTGACCGCGCATGATCTCATCCATAACCGTCTCAGCCATTTCATAAGTCAGATCTGTCCGGCTGGCCGCCAGTTTGATCGCTTCCTTAATCATACTTCTATCCTCCTGAAATTCTCCAATATAACAGATCCCTGTGGCGTCAGGATAGACTCCGGATGAAACTGGACGCCGAACAAGGCCTTGTCTCTATGTTGAACTGCCATAACCTCACCGTCATCTGATCGGGCCATTACAAGCAGCTCGACAGGCAGGGTCTCCTCGCGTACAGCCAGAGAATGATAACGGGCTCCCCTGATCTTGGCGGGCAGCCCGGCAAAGATCGGGCAAGCCTGATTCAGGCTGATATCAGACTGTTTGCCATGCATCAGCGTTTTGGCATAGGACACAGTCGCTCCGAACGCTTCGCAGATGGCCTGGTGACCGAGGCAGACGCCAAGAATTGGTATGATGCCTGTAAAGCGCCGGACTACTTCCAGGCAGATACCCGCGTCGGCCGGCCTTCCCGGCCCCGGTGACAAAACCAGGCGATCCGGTGCCAGCGCTTCAATCTGCTCAAGTGTGATGCAGTCATTGCGAAAAACCCGTATGTCCGGATCGAGTTGGCCCATCATCTGGACCAGGTTGTAAGCAAAACTGTCATAATTATCGATCAGCAAAATCATCTGTCCAGACCTCCTTCGGATTGGATCAAGGCGTTGATAACTGCTTTTGCCTTGTTCAGACATTCCTGATATTCTGTTTCCGGCACGCTGTCGGCCACGATACCGGCGCCGGATCGGACAAACACCTTGCCGTTTTTCTTGAAAGCGATCCGGATTGCAATGCAGGTATCCATGTTGCCGGAATAGTCGATATAGCCGATGGCGCCGCCATAAATCCCGCGCTTGTTGTTTTCCAGCTGATTGATGATCTCACAGGCGCGTATTTTGGGCGCACCTGACAATGTACCGGCCGGTAAAACAGCTTCTATCGCGTCCAGGGCAGTTTTTCCATCTTGAATGACACCCCTGACTGTCGATCCGATGTGCATGACGTGGGAAAAGCGCTCAACAGACAGGTAACGATCGACTTTCACAGTCCCGAAACGGCTGATCCTGCCCAGGTCATTGCGTCCGAGATCCACCAGCATGTTATGCTCCGCCAGCTCTTTCGGGTCTGACAGAAGCTCTTCTTGCAGTCGGGCATCTTCTTCATCTGTCTGACCGCGCGGTCGGGTTCCGGCCAGCGGATAGGTATATAGATGACCATCCTGCAGTTTGACCAGCGTTTCAGGGGAAGCGCCTGCTATTTCGACCGCGTCTCCGGAGAAATAGAACATATAGGGCGAGGGGTTTGTTGTCCGCAGGAGCCGATAAGTATCAAGAAGGCTGCCGCTGGCATCTGCTTCAAGCCGGTTGGACAAGACAACCTGAAATATATCGCCTTCATAAATCAACCGTTTCCCCTCTTCAACCATCCTGCAATAGGCCTCCTGATCAAATAAGGGGCGGAAAGCACTTTTCAGATGCAGCGGCGCCGGATCTGCCGGCACGCCCTTTTGGATCAGGCTTGCCATCTGATCAAGTTCGAGCAGGGCTTTGTGATAGTTCTCTTCGACACAGTCCGTTCTGATGTTGACGATCAGGATCATCTGCTGTCTGAGATTGTCAAAAGCGATCACCTTGTCAAAGAGCATCAGGTCCACATCATTGAAATGCTCCTGGTCTTCCGAATCCAGCTTCAGGATCGGTTCCTGGTATTTAATGTAATCATACGCAAAATAACCGACCAGACCGCCCGTAAAGGGTGGCATGCCCGGAAGTCGCGGACCCTGGTTGTCGGTCAGGATCTGGCGGATATAGCGTCCGGGATCACGGGTTTCCATGGTGATGCGCGTTCCGGCATCGATCTGAAGCTTTTCGCTGTTGCAGATAATCGACATCTGCGGATCGTAACCGAGGAACGTGTAGCGTCCCCAGCGGGATGTGTCTTCGAGACTCTCCAGCAGAAAGCAATGATGACTGACCTTTTTCAGGATGCGCAGAACTTCGACCGGTGTGCGCACATCTGCCAGAAGTGTCCGGCTGACCGGAATGGTCTTGAATGCCTTTGACAACTCCCTGACCTGATCGAGACTGGGCTGGTACATGAATAACGCCTCCTCTAAAACACAAAAAATCCGCCCATGACAGTAATCTGTCAAGGACGGACAAATCTATTATCCGCGGTGCCACCTTGTTTTGAGAGATAATCCCTCACACTCAATGGGATACCAACATATCCCCTGCAACTGACGTATGCCTCACGTCGCAGAATACTCAGCCAAGGGACAGCTTAGAAATTATTTGATCTTTTCCCCGAAAGATTGATGAGTCTGGTCAATCTTTCAGGGAATATATAGAGCAAGTTTTTTTTAGCTATCCCTAAATGCCTTTGACTGCGCCCTCAGTGGTCCATTTGACTAGCTGCGTTCTGCCGGCTTCTCAGCCCCCCGGCTCTCTGTAAGTGCATGACTTGTCTTTATCTCCACGTCTGCGGTTTAATGATCCTTATTAAGTTGTGGCTAATCTATCACAGTTTAATTTGACTGTCAAGGCTTTGGCGGCTGATAGGGTACACTGCGGCCCGGACAATTCGGCCGTGGGCACAAGCGACAATTCTCAAAATGAACCTTGCTGGAAAAGTAGAAACCAGAGATCGATTTCGAGGGAATCATTAAAAATGAATCGGTCAACGTGATGCCGACGGCTCTTGCGATATCGCCAAACAGGCCAAACAGGGCGGTCTGCTCGGTAATTGGATAATCGGGCAAGGATCCCGGACTCATCTGGGACAAGTCCTGGTTGGGGAAATACTGCGTTTTAACAGTCTGGCGCATCGATCGGATACTTTGCTGCAGAATGTGGTTTTTAATCTCATCAGCCCAGTAATTCTCGAGCATGTCCGTAAACTGGTGCGACCACTGGTCGATCTCAGTCCCGCATGTCGCAAGATATGGTACTATTCTATGCGTCTGATCGAGATTTTTGCGAACAAGCGCCGACCGGATCAGGCGCCCTTCAATGATGACAGCATCCTCAAGCTTCTCTTCAACGGCAGCAATGGCATAGGCGTACTTGGGCCGGGCGATGTTTTGCGCCTCATGAAACATGTGGGTAAACACCTGATAATCATCGTCTGATGGATCGTTCTCAACCTTTACTTTATTGATTAATAAAACCAGATCCATTTGGAAAGGGAAATCATTTTTCAGTTTTGTCTCCATGATGCACCTTCCGGGGACGATCAGCTGATCGGATTTGTACTTCTATTGAAATTAACTGCTGCATCAAGTTCTGTCAACTGCCAAACAGACATCAGACATGATTTTATCAAAAAAGTAGAAATCAGGACAGTTTTTTCCACAACCAGACAAATATCTCATCCAAAAGCGCCTGGCTCCAGAAACTGCCCTCATGCTGGCCTCCCTGGACACAAATCAATTGCGCGTCTATATCCGTATCCAGAAGCTTCTTGTAAAGGCGATCTCCCTGCTCATATGGCACCGATTGATCGGCATCACCGTGGGCGATTAAGAATGAAGGATAGGCTTGTCCGGGCTTTATGTGCCTGATGGGGCTCATAGCCTGCATGATTTGGTCCGGATCGCCATTTGGTCCGGCCAGTCCGTGGAAAATAGCCATCACGGTTTCTGGCGATTCGGCTTTAACGGCATACTGATACAGGGCAGACAGATCGGTTGGCCCGAAACAGTCGACAACCGCGTTGACCGCATCTGACTGAATGGGATAATCATCAGTCCGGTAGTCCGGGTCATCTCCAGTCAAACCTGCAAGGAGCGCCGCATTCCCTCCGGAAGATGTGCCCCAGAGGGCGATGCGGGCCGGGTCGATGCCATAGGTGTCGGCATGTGCGCGCAAATAGCGAACGGCTGCTTTGGTATCCTGCAGAAATGCCGGAAACGGATTGTTCTCCAGGCAGTTGCGATGGGTAATTGATGCAACGATCATGCCGGATCTGGCCAGCTCTGCCAGCTGCGGCAGCTCGTAATACACATTGGGGGTTGTCCAGGCGCTACCCTGGATGAAGACAACGAGCGGACGACGTGGTTTGACTGTCCGGTCAGGCAAATTGCTCCAGGGCAGGATCAGCTGGAGGGTCAGATCAATTCCTGCAACATGGCTGTAGACAAGATCCGGGACGACGGCAGCCAGTCCGTTCAGATCAGGATTGGCTGGGATATATTGGATCCGTCGGGTTGTTGTTCCGCTTCTGTCGTTATCTTGTTGTTTCATTGTCAAGTACCTCACATCTGGCCAGATGCGGCAAAAATTCAACCATCCACCCGCAAGCCGACAGAAAACGCTGAATAGCCTATAGGTAAGAGGTTTTTAAGTGACAGCTAATTAATAACTTGTTTAATAGTCTTCGCGCTTGCCGAATTCGGCATCTTCAACCCAATCCTCAGGGCGCTTGACGAGGGTTGTCAATGTGTCGAAAAGATTATAGTGCTGTGTCTCCTGGTCAACCAGGAAGGAGAGTAATTGCTTATCCTGATCAGTTTTGGCATTATCCAGCAGTTTCTTGTACTGGTCGATGCTCTTCTGCTCGATCTCAAGCGCCATCCGATAGACATCCAGCTGTCTGGGAATTGATGTAACATCTGCTTTAAAGTCATTCAAGGCAGAAAATACATTCTGGTCAGCGGTCATTTCCGCCATTTCTTTGTCGACGGCCTCTCCCTCTTGTCTGCTGCGCAGCAAGGCGGCATGTTTCATTTCAACTTCGGCCAACAACGTGAATACACGGCGAATTGCCTGTCCCTGGTTTTTCTCAGCCTGGTCACGGTAGTATTGTTCACCATCGATTTCCATTTTGATCGCATAGTCATAAAGATTCATTGTCATGCTCCTCTCTGGTTGGGGGTGGTCCTGGAATGCTATAAGCTAACTTCATATACATTCTTTTCTTATTCTATCATATTATTCAGTCAGATCAGCGCTGTTTGTTACCAAATGAGTCCTTGACCGCAAACGAGTCTCACGTTATGCTGATGATCATCCGCCTGCAAGGAGCACAGCTCAATGTCAGAGGCAAAACGCAGTCACGAAAGCCTGGCCGTCCTGGCCATGATGGTATCCGCAGCCATCTGGGGGTCCGGTTTCATTGCCACGCGCATGGTCATTGATGCCGGATTCAGCACAGCCTGGATCCTGATCGGACGGTTTTCCATCGCAACAATCCTGTTTGGTGTGATCTTTTTTCGGGAGCTGATCCGAATGACCCGAAAAGAGCTGCTAATCGGCACTATGGTCGGTTTTCTCTTATTTCTCGGTTTTTTGTTTCAAACCTTTGGTATGCGTTTGACTACCCCGGCTCGCAGCGCCTTTATAACATCTATCTATGTTGTCATCGTCCCGTTCATGGGCTGGCTGATCGCCAGAAGGCGTCCCTCCTGGCATCTTTTTGCCGGTGCAGCCATATGCCTGATCGGGATCGGCCTCTTGTCCTTTTCCGGTTCTGCCCAGTCCGGCACACTCGCAGGAGACGGCCTGACACTTCTCTGCGCCGTAAGCTTCGCGGCACATTTCATCGCGCTTGAATGGGCAGTGCATAAAGTGAGCATCGGGCGGTTGCTCTTCCTCCAGATGGCTGTAACTACCCTTTGCTCACTGATCCTGTTGCCGCTTGACAGTGGACAACAGCTCTTACCCGAAACAGGTTCAACAGCATGGCTGACCGGCCTTATTGCACTGCTTTATCTGGCCTTGTTCAGCTCCGGACTGGCTTATGCCATCCAGACCACAGCCCAGAAATACACATCTTCAGCCAAAGCTGCCATTGTACTGTCCGCCGAAGCGCTCTGGGGCAGCCTTTTTTCAATCGTCTTCCGCTTTGAAACAATCACCCTGCGCCTAATCTTGGGCGGCCTCTTGATCTTTGCTGCTATCCTGCTGGTCGAACTGCCGGCAGCGAGGGTTGATGGGGCACAGACATTGGACAAAGCGGATTGAATGATTTCATTTCAGATGCTGATCATTTCCATCTGAACCGCTATCGTGCTATCATTGAATTATCGATTAATGTGGGTCTTTAAACAACTTGCCAGAGGAGCTGATATTATGCAGAAACGATCATTTGGCCGGACCGGCCTGGAAACAACCCTATTGGGTTTTGGCGGATTTCACCTGCTTGAAATTCCAGTATCGGAAGCGGAATATCTGTTGAACACCTATCTTGACGCAGGCGGCAACTATATTGAGACAGCCGCCAGTTACGGCAAAGGCGCATCGGAGCGTAAAATAGGCCTGTCAGTCGCACATCGCCGATCCGACTATGTTCTGGTCACCAAGACCGGTGAACGGAGTCGGCAAGGCTGCCTCGATTCTATCGACCAGAGCCTGGAGCGGCTGAAGACCGATCATGTCGATGTGCTTCTGATGCATGGCGTCGGCACCCGTGATGACTTGCAGACGATCCTGGGTCCGGATGGTGCACTGGAAGGCGCTGCCAAGGCTGTCGCAGCAGGAAAAGTCGGTTTCGTCGGACTATCTATGCACGGTCAGCCGGATGTCCTGATCGAAGCACTCGAATCCTATGACTTCAGCGCCGTCATGTCAACGATCAACTATTACGACCGGTTTAATTTCCCTAAAATTGAAGAAGTCCTGCTGCCTTTGGCCAATCGTCAGAACACAGCTGTGATCCTGATGAAACCGGTAGCCGACGGGCTCCTCTGGCGTTCCGCTGCTGCAGCGTTCCGATACGCTTTCAGTCAGCCGGTGTCAGTAGTCGTCGCCGGCATCAACAACCGGGAAATGCTGGCCGATGACCTTGCCTTTGCCGAATCTTTCGTCCCAATGAGTGAGTCCGAAAAAGAAACACTCTTTAAGGATGCGATCGAACTGGGCACCTATGTCTGCCGCCAATGCGGTCTGTGCATGCCTTGCCCTGAGGGCATCGACATTCCTGAGATCTTCAAGCTGGAAGGCTGGTTTGATCGCCAGATGGCGGACGGTATCGTGACCAACGCTGCAGAATATGCGCTGAAAGAACGCCTGCGCTTCTGGTTCAACAACCGTGACAAGGCCATGGACCAATATCGCGAGCTGCCAGTCAAGGCCGATGCCTGCACCAATTGCGGTCTTTGCTCACCCAGGTGTCCTTATGGCATCGATATCGTACGCAAGCTTGGCATTGCAGATTACAAGCTGGCTGCTAAACAGATTTTCTGATCCACTTGCAGAAAAAATGCCAGGTCATTTCTTAGCAGCTTTTAATCAAGACAGCTCTTGATCAGGCAAAATACGCTTCGATCCGGGGCCAGATACGATCGAGGTCTACTATCATGATCCCACAGATAAAATTAAGAAGCGGACATCTGATGCCCGGCATCGGACTTGGCACGTTTGGCTCGGATCGTTATTGTCCGCAGGCTGTAGCACTGGCTGTGCGTCAGGCGATCCGGCTGGGTTACCGGCTGGTAGACTGTGCCTCGGTCTATGGCAATGAAGCCGAGGTCGGTGCCGTGCTGGCCGAAGCGCGCAAGAACGGGGTCAGCCGCGATGATCTGTTCATCACGTCCAAGGTCTGGAATGACAGCCACAGAGCGGCAGATGTCCTTCTGTCCTGTGCCCGTACCCTCAAAGACCTGCAGCTTGACGTGCTGGATCTCTACTTGATCCACTGGCCGTTTCGTAATTTCCATCCCCGGGGCGCCGCGCAGGATTACCATAATCCTGACGCCGGACCGTATCGGCATGAAGAATACATGGAAACCTGGTATCAGATGGAGCGTCTGCAAAAGGCCGGTCTGGTGCGCCAGATCGGTACATCCAACATGACAGTTGCCAAGCTGAGACGCTTGCTGCGCGATTGCCGCATCATGCCGGCCGCCAACGAAATGGAGCTCCACCCGACTTTTCAGCAGCCTGAACTATTTAGCCTCTGCATCGAACACGGAATCCAGCCCATCGGTTTTTCCCCGCTGGGTTCGCCGTCGCGGCCGGAGCGCGACCGCACGCCACAAGATGTTGTTGACATGGAGCACCCGGTTGTCAGGGAGATTTCCCGCGCACACGCGCTGCACCCGGCACAGGTCTGCCTCAAGTGGGCTGTCCAGCGCGGTCAGGTGCCAATTCCCTTTTCCGTCAAAGCAGACCAGCTCAAGTCCAATCTGGATGCTGTCTGCAGCGATCCGCTCAGTGAAACTGAAATGGCAGCCATGGCTTCAATTGACAGCGGCAATCGGCTGATCAAAGGGCAGGTTTTTCTCTGGGACAGCGCCCATGACTGGAAAGAGCTGTGGGATGGGGAATGCGACTGAAAAGTATGGAAGTTAACGATCCAAACAACCAAAAAAGGCAAATGTACGACATGGAGGGAGCTAAAAAATGAGTAAGATGATGGCAGCCTATCTGCCCGGCAACAGCAGTGTGGTTTTGAAAGAAGTGGATATTCCTGAGCCGGGACATGGCGAGGTGCTGATCCGTACCAAGTCTTCGACAATCTGCGGCAGTGATATCCGTGCGATCTACCGCGAACACCTCGGTAAAGGACCAGAAGGGTATCAGAACAAGATCGCCGGCCATGAACCGGCAGGACAGATCGTCCGCTGCGGCCACGGCTTGCGCCGTTTCAAGGAAGGCGACCGGGTGATCCTTTATCACATTTCCGGTTGCGGATTATGCATGGACTGCCGCATGGGCTACATGATCAGTTGCACCAGCCCGTTGCGGGCGGCCTATGGCTGGCAGCGCGACGGCGGCATGGCGCCGTACATCCTGGCAGAGGAAAAAGACTGTGTGCCGCTGCCGGACGAACTGACCTATACAGATGGAGCCCAGGTGGCATGCGGTTTCGGAACAGTCTATGAAGGTCTCGAGAAAATCGGCATCTCGGGTAATGACGCGGTTCTTGTCGTCGGATTGGGTCCGGTCGGCCTGGCAACCCTGATGCTGGCGCGCGCCATGGGCGCTGAAAAACTGATCGGCGTCGATGTAATGCCGCAGCGCTGTCAGCTGGCAAGAGACAAAGGGCTGGCTGATTATGTCTTTTTATCTGCGCCTGATACCTTGAAGGAGATCCTTGCTGTCACCGGCGGCCAGGGTGTCGAACGGGCCATCGATTGTTCCGGCCACACAG
>JAWSUP010000064.1:0-14707 GCA_033549405.1 Bacillota bacterium
GGCCGCAGACAGGGCTGCGTGATGCTGACGCCCTGTTCATCAGCCGGCTGCGCCGCAGGATCAGTCCCAAAACGGTTCAGCTGCTGCTCAAGAACTATCTGCTCGCTGCCGGTCTCGATCCGCGCCGCTATTCAGTGCACAAGTTGCGTCATACGGCGGCGACCTTGATGTATCAGTATGGCAAAGTTGATATCCGGGCATTACAGCAGATTCTGGGGCATGCCAGTATCGCGACGACAGAGATCTACACACATGTTGACAACGCCGCCCTGCACAGGGCTGTAGAATCCAATCCGCTCAATCAGGTGCGTCCGGGCCGGAAACGTGCAGAAAAATCTGGCGTATAGGCCGGGTCAGCCGACGAGCGCTCTTGTACGAACAGGTTATTAAAGCCTAGATCAAGGGCGCAATCCAGAACTTTTCTGTATTCCCAGGTCGTGAGACGGCGCTGCAGCTCCGGGTGCCCGTCGCAGGAAAGCTGCGCCTGCGGCGTGTATTGGCACATGATCGACAGAGGCGTTTCCCCTGGAACCAATGATGCCAGTTCGGCAAGGATCCGACAGGAATCGCGCCAGTGTCCGGGCAGAACCAGGTGCCGGATGACGACGCCGCGCGTCAGGAGCCCGTCACTTCCGAACGCCGCTGCCGGTTGCTGACGCAGCATTTCCAGAATGGCAGCCCGGGCGATCTCAGCATAATCCGGCGCCTTCGCCAGGTCGCGGGACAACGCAACATCAAAAAACTTCATGTCCGGCAGATAGATGTCGATGGTACCAGCCAGCTGGCGCAGACTGGCGACCGTCTCATAAGCGCTGCTGTTCCAGATGATCGGAACCGGTCGGTGCTTCCAGGCATCGGTCTGCCTGAGCGCAGCGATAAAGGCAGGAATCCTGTCAGCATAGTGGCTCGGGGTTACGAGGTTCAGATTATGGACGCCTGTTTGCAGGAGCGATACGACCATATGGAGCAGCTGATCAGGTGTCAGCCTGTCTCCCTGATGACCCCTGCTGATCGGCTGATTCTGGCAAAAACAGCACCCCAGAGCACATCCGGTGAAAAAAACCGTACCAGAACCCTTGACTCCGCTGATAAAGGGTTCTTCCCAGTGATGGTCCATCAGGCGTGCCACGCGAAAGTCGCTGAAACCTTCATCGGATCCGCACCAGCCGGGCTGATCGGGTGTGCGCGGGGCGCCACAGGCACGCGGACAGAGACCACAGCCTGCTGCCCTTGACACAGATAAAGTTTTTTCAGCCTGGTACGCTTCAGATTTTCTCAAAGAAGGTTTTATAGGCGACATACGTGTAGTAAACGTCGATCTTGCTGGTGACTTCAAACGGAGAATGCATCGATAGTACCGGGACGCCGCAATCGATGACTTCCATGCCGAGGCCGGCCAGGTAGACGGCTACGGTTCCACCGCCGCCGGCATCGACTTTGCCCAGTTCACCAGTCTGCCAGGGTATCGATTCGGCATCAAACACACGCACAATCCGGCTGAAAAATTCGCCGTTGGCGTCGCTGGTGCCGCTTTTGCCCCTGGCACCGACATATTTGACCAGGCACATGCCGTGCCCCAGGTAACTGCTGTTCTTGCTGTCATAGACCGAAGAATAATTGGGGTCGTAGGCTGCGCTGACATCGGCGGACAGCATCTGGCAACCAGAAAGCATGCGCGCAAAATCGAGCTGGCTGCGCCCGGTGTCGCTGCTTCTGACAAACAGTTCCTGCAAAGTATATTCATAGGCGCGTGACTGGGCGCCGGTATTGCCTTCACTGCCGATTTCCTCTTTGTCGAAAAGCAGGCAGACTGCCGTCCGTTCCGGGTTTTCGATGCTCGTCAAGGCCGCCAGCGCCGTAAAAGCACAGACTCGGTCATCCTGGCCATAAGCGCCGATCATGCTTTTGTCAAAACCGATATCGCGTGCATGCCCGGCCGGAACAATCTCTATTTCTGCACTGACAAAATCCTTTTCTTTGAGATCGTACTGCTTCATGAGCAGCTGCAGCAAGCCCAGCTTGAAACGGCCGGACAGCTCAGGTTCGTCATACGGTATGGACGAAACCAGGACATTGAGGTCTTCACCGCGGATCAGTTCGGTCGCCTTGCGGCCCATTTGTTCAGTGCCGAGATGAGGTAAGAGGTCCGTGATCGTAAAGACCGGATCTGATGGGTCCTCCCCTATTTTAACGGTCAGTGGCGAGCCGTCTGTGCGGAAAATGATGCCATGTATTGCCAGGGGAATGGCCGGCCACTGATATTTCTTGATACCGCCATAATAATGGGTCTTCATGAAGACCAGTTCATTATCCTCATAGATCGGCAAAGGCTTGAGATCGAGACGCGGTGAATCGATATGCGCGCCGACCAGATTGAATCCTTCTTTGGCTGGTTTGCTGCCGATGACAGCGGCAACGATTCCCTTGTTGCGAATGGATTTGTAGACCTTACTGCCTGGGCTGAAGCGTTCTTCCGATTCCAGCGGCACAAAGCCCATGTTCTCCAGTGTTTCCACAGCGACGCTGACAAAGCTGCGCTCTGTCTTGCCCAGATCGAGGAATTGCTTGTAATCCTCGGCGAATGTGTTGATCTGTTCGTGGTCTTCTTCTGTTGCCTTATCCCACAGGTTGGGGAAATCCACCTGCAACTGCTTTTTCAGCAGTTTACCCGCTTCTTTTTTTTGTTCGGACGGGTCTTTTTTTGTCGATGCTGATTTTGCCGTACTTGCGCGGACTGGCTTATCTTTCTGACTGTCTTTCATGGTTGGCTGATCCTCCTTGACTGGCTGCGTTGCTGCCTGGTTATCAACGTCCACCGTGACCTTGCCCAGACGGCCTGATTCAGGTCACAGCGCTTTGATGGACGTGTATTGCTTTTATGTATTATAATCTATTTTACCGCAGAATTGGGACCGCTAACACATAACTTGCTCTATAAGTTCCCTGAAAGATTGACCAGTCTCATCAATCTTTCGAGAAAAGTCCAAGTAATGTTTTAGCTATCCCTTATATGAACACCGGATACGCCGGTCAGGAGTCCTTATGCTGATCGATCACCACACCCACACTGTGTCTTTTTCATTCGATGGCCGTCAGACGGTGCCTGAATTGCTGCAGGCGGCCCGCGACCGCAGCCTGGACGGCGTCTGCCTGACTGAACACTATGAAAAAGATGTTTCGTATATCGCAGGCCAGGAGGCAGTCTTTGACCTGGATGATTATTACCATTTCTGCATGGCGCAGAAAGACAAGGTCAGTCCGACAGATCCGATGATCCTTTATGGTATCGAACTGGGCTACCTGCCGCACCTTGACGAAAGTTATGCCCGCCTGGTCCTGCGCTATCCGTTCGACGCTGTCATCATGTCGCTGCATATCCTGGACGGCGAAGACCCCTATGTCGACAAGCAGATCTACAGGCGTGGCCGCAATCAGGTCTATGGGCGCTATCTGGAGCAGCTGACGGAGATGATCACTTCTTGTCCGGATTTTGACATCCTCGGTCATTTTGACTATATCAGCCGCTATGCCGACTGGCCGGACCGAAAAATCACCTGGCAGGAGCAGCCCGACCGCTTTGATGCCTTGTTCCGGGCTCTGATTGACCAGGGCAAGACACTGGAATTGAATACGGCAACCATCCGCCTCTTGCATAGCTATGGTTATTCGGGGACAGATGCATGGCCAGACGTGGATCTGATCCGCCGCTATCTTGAACTTGGCGGTCTGCAAATCTGCCTGGGCAGTGACGCTCATGACGCATCTGGTGTCGGCAAACTGCTGCCGGAATGTCGTCAGTGGCTGTATAACCTGGGACTACGCTATCTGACTCATTACATAGGACGTCAGCCCGTCATGACGTCAATCAGCTGATTCCGTGATGATACCGCCAGCCAGAATCAATCCCCGGTCATAAAAGACACAAGATTGGCCGGGCGCAGGTGATGCGACCGGCTGGTCGAACCGGACTGTCAGTGATTTGTCTCTGTTGTTGAAAACCCGGCACGCTGCGGGCTGAGCTGAACTGCGCACCCTTGCTGTGACTGGCTGCGCTTCATCAAAATTCCCGATACCGGAATAGACAACGGATTTGACCTGGATTGTTTGTTTCAGGACGTGCTCAAACGGACCGACAACCAGCGTATTGGTCGAAAAATGCCTGGCAATGACAAACAGTCGTTCCGTTGTTTTAACATCAAATCCCTTGCGCTGCCCGATCGTATAGGCAAGAAGGCCTTTGTGTGTACCGATGATCTGCCCGTGCACGTCGACGATCGGTCCGGGTTCCAGATGCTTCCGGGCATCATCCAGCCCGCGGCGGACGATTTCTTCTCTGAGCAGACCGAGATAATCCTGGTCCGGGATGAAACAGATATCCTGGCTGTCCGGCTTTTCTGCCAAAGCTGTGCCCTGCTCGCCTTCCAGTCCGTATTCTGCGGCCAGCCGGCGAACCTCAGGCTTACTCATGCCGTCCAGCGGGAAAATGATTCTGGCCAGCTGCTCCTGCTGCAGGCGATACAGAAAATATGTCTGGTCTTTCTGTCCGGAATCAGTTTTAGCCAGGGCCAGGCGGCTGCTGTCGGGATGGCGGCGGACAGAGGCATAATGACCGGTCGCGATATGGCGAAAACCAAACCTGTCTGCCGTATCAATCAGCGTTTTGAACTTGACGGTCGGGTTGCAGAGAACACATGGATTGGGGGTCAGACCGGCCAGCCAGGCATCGACAAAATCGTGAACGATGCTTTCCTGGAATGAATCGCGCATATCGACGACGATGAGTTCCTGTCCGAGCCGACGGCAGACCGCGCGGGCATCGGCGGCCGCCTCCATGCCGCGGTCATGAGTGACTAACGACAGGCCAACGACCGTAAACCCTTGCTGCTTCAACAATAATGAAGCGACGGAACTGTCCACCCCGCCGCTCATTCCGATGATCACACTGCTTTGTTTCAGGTGATCATATTTCAGGGTTGCCTCGTCACTGGTTGTCATGGGCATCTTCATCCAGTTTGTCAAACAAATGCCGATTCTCATCGTTGAGCAGGCCGTTCTTGACATAGTACTCCTGCAGGGCGGATTTGACGGCTTGTTCTGCCAGCAGCGAGCAATGCATCTTGATCGGCGGAAGGCCATCCAGGGCTTCTGCGACCGCCTTGTTGGTCAAATGCAACGCTTCGTCGAGGGTCTTTCCTTTGATCATCTCGGTAGCCATGCTGCTGGTGGCGATGGCCGATCCGCAGCCGAACGTCTTGAACTTCGCATCGACGACGATGCCGTTTTCGATTCTGAGCGTAACTTTCATGATATCGCCGCATTTTGCGTTACCGACCATGCCGGACGCATCAGGATTTTCAATTTCGCCGACGTTTCGCGGATTCATGAAATGGTCCATGACCTTTTCGCTGTATTGCATGTTGGATTACCTTTCTGCTTCGTAGAGCGGTGACATGGCGCGCAGGCGATCGACAATGACGACCAGATCATCTGCCAGCCGGTCCAGGTCTTCTGCCTGGGTTGTCCGGCCAAGAGATACCCTGAGCGAGCCATGGGCTGTTTCATGGGGCAGGCCGATGGCCAGAAGTACATGAGACGGATCCAGCGAACCGGAAGTGCACGCTGAACCGCTGGAACACTCATAACCGTAATGGTCGAGCATCAAGAGGATCGATTCGCCTTCGATAAAGGCAAAAGACAAATTGATGTTGTTCGGCAGGCGCAGAGTCGGATGGCCATTGAGCCGTGTATGGGGGATTTTTTCGAGTACTTTGGCGATAAACATATCCCTCAGCTGCGTTAATTGTTGTCCAGTTTTCACCAGCTCGTCAACAGCCAGTTCGAAAGCCCTGGCAAATGCCACAATACCGGCGACATTTTCAGTTCCGGCCCGCCGGTTGCTTTCCTGGGCGCCACCGTCGAGCAGGTTGGCGATGCGCACACCGCGGCGCAGGAAAAGTGCGCCGACACCTTTGGGCGCATAGAGCTTGTGTCCTGAAAAGGACATCATATCGACGCCCAGCGCGCGGACATCAATCGGTAAGGCGCCGGCCGCCTGGACAGCATCCGTATGGAACAGCACTTTGTTTTCCCGGCAGATGGCGCCGATTTCGGCGATCGGCTGGATAGTGCCGATCTCATTATTGGCCATCATGATGGTGACCAGGATCGTATCCGGGCGCAAAGCCTGGCGTACAGCTTCCGGATCGACCAGCCCGTTGGAATCGACGTCAAGCCAGGTTATATCATAACCCTGGCGGGCCAGTGACTCGCATGAATGCAGCACGGCATGATGCTCGATTTTCGACGTGATGATGTGACGGCCTTTATCAGCCAGAGCCAGAGCTGTCCCCTTGATGGCCCAGTTATCAGACTCGGTTCCGCACGCGGTGAAAAATATCTCGCGTGAATCTGCATTGATGCAGCCGGCCACAGTCTGTCGGGATTGCTCGAGGAGTCTTCTTGCTTCCTGACCTGTTTTGTAAAAGGACGAGGGATTGCCAAACTGCCGACTGAACATCGGCAGCATCGCTTCCAGGACTTCTGGCCGCACCGGTGTCGTGGCGGCGTGGTCCAAGTATACGCGCTTTGTCTCATTCATGATGTCATCTCCCCTTGTAAAATACAGTGCTACTTTATACCGACCACAGGGGTATCGGCGTAACTCTGGTTACCGGATGCCCAATACCCTACTAAAACAGTATGAAATGATCCGCAATCTGAACGAATCAGGTTGTCATGACACGAACTCAGGCAGCGTCGATCCGGCATGAGGCATGATAATGACCCTGGCATCCTGTCCAAGTTCAGCCAGGGCGTCGCTGATGGCTACATCAAGACGCTCATACGGCTTCATGAAGGTACTTGCGGCATCTTCGAGGGTCATGTCGGACACGAAATAGACTGAGGCATCCTGAAGGGCCATGGCGATCGCGACGGCCTTGTGCCCGCCCAGCCTGAATTCGCCTTTGACCCTTTCGATCAGGTCCTGGGGTTTATTGGCTTCCTGTAGCCATTCTTCGAACACTGCTTCACCGAAGCCTTCTGAACAAGCACCAGCCAGGATGATGATACCACCCGGACGAACGGCATGGCGCGCGTTGTCGAGTGCTTTTTGTGTCTGGTAGAGGTTGATGTCTTTGGGGTATCCCCCCGGTGTGGCAATGACCAGATCGGCCAGCCGATCGATGCGGATCTTATATATTTTATCCAAAGCGGCACAGCCTGCCCGGTGTGCTGCGCGGTGATCGCCTGCCACCGCCATAAGGATTTTTTTATCTTCACTTAAAATAACATTGACAATAAAATCGCAGCCACAGATATCGGCCGCCTCTTCCAGGTCAAGGCGCAGTCGGTTGTCAGAGATGGCGCCTGCCCGCGATGTCGGTTCGATCATGTGACTGTGGTTGGCCTGGATCGCTTCCCGATCAGATACACCTGGCATCAGGGCTTTAGCACCGCCGCTGTATCCCGCGAAATAGTGGTATTCGATGTTGCCGACAAGAATGCGCCGGTCAGCCTGAGCGACGACAGAAGTGATGTTGACAGGTGTTCCCAGCGCTGTCGTACCCAGATAAACGGTGTCTTCCGGATCGCTGTCGATTGTATGGACCCGGCTGTAAACATCAGAGCCGACCAGACGCTCCTGTTCTTCTTCTGTATGACGGCGGTGGCTGCCCAGAGCAAAGACAATGGTGATATCGTCAGTGTGAATCCCGGCCTTCTCCAATTCGGCGATCAGCGGCGGCAGGATGATATGGGATGGGCAGGGTCGTGTTATATCGCTGGTGATAATACAAATCGACTCACCTGGTCTGACAATCTGATCGAGCGTGGGTGTCCCGATCGGCTCGTTCAAAGCCCGCTGCACTTCATCTGTTTCATTAGGCGGTTCGTCATTTTCAACTGTCGTCATTTCCAGCATGACCCGTTCTTCATCCAACCAGAATGTGCGGGTTCCATGTCCATAACCTATGGAAAAGGTCCTGCGCGTCATGGTCTGTTCCTCCTTTTTTCGAGCCAGTCCTTGATCCTGGCTTCATAGCCGTTGCTGTACGGTTCATAATAAACCGTGCCGCGAATCTCCTCAGGCAGGAATTCCTGGTCAACGATATTCCCGGGATAGCTGTGGGCATATTTGTAGTCCTTGCCATAGCCCAGATCCGCCATACCGTCGACCGGCGCGTTGCGAAGGTGCATGGGAACTTCGCCTGTTCGCCGGTTAGCCACATCGGCAGATGCTTTGTCAATGGCTACGATGGCCGAGTTCGATTTAGGGCTGGTCGCCACTGCCAGGGCTGCCTCACTGAGTAAAATTCTGGCTTCCGGCATGCCAACCGCCATGATGCCCTGATAGGCGGACATGGCAAGCGTCAGCATCTGGGGATTGGCCAGGCCGACATCCTCAGCAGCACAAATCAGGATCCGCCTGGCCAGAAACTCGATGTCTTCTCCGCCGTGCAGGGCGCGGGCCAGATAGAATACAGCAGCATCCGGATCCGATCCGCGCATGGACTTGATAAAAGCACTGATGTTGTCATAGTGGCTTTCGCCATCGCGATCAAAGGCGATGCTGCGCTTTTGCATGCAGTCCTCAATGACCGCCCGATCGATGAAGATGACGCCATCGGCGTCCGGCTGGGTCGTCATGACAGCCAGTTCCAGTGCATTGAGCGCGATGCGCGCATCACCATTGGCCATGTTGCTGATCCGTTCCAGCGCTTCTTGTTCGAGTTTGACCGCGTATTGCCCCAAACCGTGTTCTTTATCCTCAATAGCCATTTCCAGAATGCTGCAGATATCGGATTCAGTCAGCGGATGCAGCTGGAAGACCGTTGATCGTGAGATCAGGGCTTTATTGACCTCAAAGAACGGATTTTCCGTCGTTGCGCCGATCAGGATCAGCGTGCCGTTCTCGACCTGCGGCAGAAGGGCGTCTTGCTGCAGCTTGTTGAACCGGTGGATCTCGTCTATGAACAGCAGTGTCCTGCCGGACGGGTTTAAGATCGGGTTTTCTGTATCGGCGATAACCCGCTTGATGTCGGCCACGCCGGCTGTCACGGCGTTTATTTTCTGGAAGCCGGTCTGTGTCGTGGCCGCAATCACACGTGCAAGCGATGTTTTACCCGTTCCCGGAGGACCAAACAAGATGATCGAGCTGAGCCTGTCTGCTTCGATCATGCGCCGCAGCATCTTGCCGGGCCCGAGTATGTGCGCTTGTCCGACAAACTTATCTAAGGAACGCGGGGCCATGCGATAGGCTAATGGTTCGGCTTTTACCGGTTTGCTGTTCACATCCGTCCTCCTTCCCTCCAGATTCATCGGCTGACAGTCACTTACAGGTTCGGATACAGTGGATAACGATCGCATATTGATGCGACACGCTGGCGGATTTCCGCCTGGCTGGTGTCATAGGCTGTCAAGGTCAGGTTGATCAGGTCTGCAATCTCGTCCATGTCCGCTGTATTCATGCCCCGGGTTGTTACAGCCGGGGTTCCGAGCCGGATCCCTGAGGTGACAAATGGTTTTTCCGGATCATACGGTATCCCGTTTTTGTTGCAGGTGATATTGACATCGTCAAGCCGCAGTTGCATCGTCTTACCTGTGACGCCGGTTTCGCGCAGGTCGACAAGCATCAGGTGCGTGTCTGTTCCGCCGGAAACGAGCTTGATCGAACGACGCAGCAGTCCATCGGCCAGGGCGCGGGCATTATCGAGGATGCGCTGTTGATAGTCCTTGAATGACGGTTCAAGCGCCTCTTTTAAAGCTACGGCTTTTCCAGCGATGACATGCATCAGGGGACCGCCCTGCTGGCCCGGAAAGACAGCCGAATCGATGACTTTGGCATATTCCGCACGGCACATGATCATGCCGCCGCGCGGTCCGCGCAAGGTTTTATGAGTTGTCGTCGTGACAAAATCGGCATGTGGAACCGGATCAGGATGCAGGCCGGCTGCGATCAGGCCGGCGATGTGGGCCATGTCGACCAGAAGGTAAGCGCCGACATCGTCGGCGATGGCGCGAAAACGGGCAAAGTCGAGGGTGCGCGGATAGGCGCTGGCGCCGGCTACGATCATTTTCGGTTTTTCAGCACGGGCAACCGCCAGAAGCTTATCATAATCGATCGTACAGGTATCCGGCTCCACCTGATAAGATACAGCCTGGTAAGTCCGGCCGGATACATTTTTAAACATGCCGTGTGTCAGATGACCGCCGTGGGCCAGGTTCAAGCCCAGGATCTTGTCGCCTGGCTCCAGCATGGCAAAATAGACTGCTGTGTTGGCCTGAGCGCCGGAATGGGGCTGGACATTGACATGATCAGCATGAAAAATCGCTTTAGCGCGATCAATGGCCAGCTGCTCGACGATGTCCACATACTCGCAACCACCATAATAGCGCTTGCCGGGATAGCCTTCGGCATACTTGTTGGTCAGGGGCGTGCCAACAGCTTCGAGGACTGCCTCGCTGACAAAATTCTCCGAAGCAATCAGCTCGATTTTGTCGCGTTGACGGCCAATCTCCTGCATGATGGCAGCGTACACTTCCGGATCGATCCGGGCTATGTTCTCATAACTCATGAACAATTTCCTCCTGCAGCGTCCAGCTGCTCCTGTCAGATGTTCGGGTCCATTCCTTATTTTAGCGAATCACACTGTTTTGTAAAGCTCATCAGGGCCGGGCGATTGCAAATCCAGTTGGACACCGCCCGTCAGCTCGATCAGACGGCGTTTATCTTCTGTCAGTTGTCCGATTGCCGTACAGAGGATTCCTTTGCGCGTCAGTTCGGTCATGACATCATCTGGCCGATCTGTGACGATCAGCAGGCTGCCGCTGGCTATGAGCCTGAGCGGGTCGATGGCGAGCGCCTCACAGATTCTGCGTGTCAGCGTTTCAAGCGGGATTTTGTCCGGATGAATGACACAGCCCAGACCAGAGGCTTCAGCGATCTCCCAGCAAGCGCCGAGGATACCGCCCTCGGTTGCATCGTGCATGGCATGCACGTTGAGACGGCCGCCGATGGCACCTTCTTCGATGACGCTGATGCTGTCCATAAGGGCTACGGCTTCATTCAACTCTGTCTGGCTGAAATGCTGCAGGAGACGCTTATGCTGATCTGCAGCCAATATGGCCGTGCCTTCGATCCCAGCCGTCTTGGTCATCAGAATCGTGTCCCCGGCGCGGCCGCCATCGGCGTTGGTGATCTGGTCACCGTAGGTAAACCCGATAGCTGTCGTGATGATGACAAACCGGCTGACGGCGTCACTGATTTCTGTATGGCCGCCGACGATGCTGACATTCAGCTGTCGCGCCGTTGCCGCCGCCTGATCGACAATGCGGCGGATGTCATCAGCCTGGCAGTCGGGCGGTGCGATCAAAACCATCATCAAGACACTGGGGCGTATGCCGCATGCGGCGATATCGTTACAAGAGACATGGATCGACAGACGGCCGATATCGGCTGTCGCTCCGGTGATGGGATCGCTTGTCAGCACGACATGACCATCGCTGAAACGGACGGCGGCGCAATCCAGACCGATCCCGGGACCGTTCAGGACAGTGCCGGCCTGGTGCGGCAGGCGATCCAGAACGAGTCGTTGCAGTTCTTCATGATTTAGTTTTCCGATTTTCACAGGGATATCACCTCGATCTGATGCATGACCTGGTCGATCATGGCTTCAATATCCAACCCGGTTTCGGCTTGTATTGCGTCATCCGGCGATGGATGGGTTTTGGGATGTCTGGCGACAAAAACTGAACAGCAATCCTCATAGGGCTGGATGGAAGTATCGAATGTACCGATACGTCTTGCTGTGTCTATGGTATCATTCTTGTCCAGGCCGATAAGCGGGCGGAATACAGGCAGATCAACGACCGCATCGGTCGTGCAGAGCGCTTCCAGAGTCTGGCTGGCCACCTGGCCAAGGCTCTCGCCGGTGATCAGTATCTTGCAATGATTCTGGACAGCAATACGGGCTGCAATACGCATCATCATGCGACGCGACACGATGGTCAGCATGTCGGCTGGGCAATGATCGCGCAAGGCGATCTGGATCTCCGTAAAATGGATGACATGGACACGCATGCGCCCCGTATAGGTAGTCAGAATATCAGCCAGTTCGAGAACTTTGTCCTTGGCCCTGTCGCTTGTATAGGGAAAAGCATGGAAATAAATTGATTCGAGTTCCATGCCACGGGAGGCCATCATGTAACCTGCCACAGGGCTGTCAATGCCACCGGACAGAAGCAGCAGCCCGCGTCCGCCGGTGCCGACCGGCAAACCGCGCTGGCCATGGATGATGCGGGAATAGAGGCAGAACACATTGCGGACTTCCGTATAGACGACAAAATCCGGCTGGCGGACATCGACGCGCAGTTGATCAGGATATGCGCGCATGATAGCATCACCCAGCCGGTCGCTGATCTCGGGTGACGTCAGTGGGAATTGCTTGTTGCCTCGCCGGCTTTCGACTTTAAACGAACGGACTTGTTTCGCATCGAGCTGTGTGCCTGTGAAAGCGACTGCCTGCTCAATCAAGTCATCCAGACTGCCGGTAAAACGCCAGACCGGGCTGACCGAGACGATACCAAACACCGATGCGACGCAGTGCATGGCCGTTTCAAGATCAAGGTCCTGCGTCTGCGGCTCGATCCAGAGGCGTGACTGATTCTGGACCACATTGAATGAACCCAGCCGTTTAAGCCGTCGTTTGATGTTGTCGATGAGCCGGTGCTCAAATTTACCGCGGTTGAGGCCTTTAAGGGTTATTTCGCCAAATCGGGCGAGGATGACGGTATCATGCCGTAATTCTGGCATTGCTGTTTCCTCCACTGAATCCAGTTATATTAATTCTAATTCCAACAAAAACACTTTATTATTGATTAATAACTTGCTCTATCTATTTTCCGAAAAATCAACCAGATCTAGCAGCATACTGCTTACATGCTGCAATAATGGCAGCAGCAGCCAGGTCGATTTCTTCCACCGTATTCGTGACTGAAAAACTGACGCGAACCGCACAACGAACTGTTTTAACCTCAAAGCCCATGGCTTGTAAAGCTGGGTTGCCTGAATTTTTTCTTGACGAACAGGCTGATCCGGATGAGATATAGATATGTGCTGCCGACAGAGCATTGACCAATGTCTCGCCGCGCAGACCTGAGAACGCCAGGCACAAGATATGCGGTACCGCCTGTTCTGGTGATAGTTTCATATATTGGACACCGCTTTGTTCAAGCAAAGCCAGGAAGCGTCCGGCCAGCTGTCTCACATAACTGATCTGATCATCAAGCTGTTGTGTACAATCTGTCAAAGCCACTGAGAGGGCTGCGGCATATGGCTGGTTTTCTGTTCCCGATCGCAGGCCATTTTGCTGTCCGCCCCCATGGAGCAATGGATCCAGGCGTACTCGCCGATGCTTAACCAGCCAGCCGATGCCCTTGGGCGCGCCGATTTTATGTCCGCTGCCGGATATAAGATCGACCCCAGATCGGGCAAAATGAAAGGAGGTCTTGCCAAATGTCTGAACGGCATCAAGATGCAGCAAAGCATCCGGCTGCAAACGGTCACGCAGGGTGACCAGTTCATCAACCGGGTTGACAGCGCCGCTTTCATTACTGACATGGATCAGGCTGATCAGGCTTACCGGCTGCTGCAGCGCCAATTCCAACGCTGCCAGATCAACTGTTCCTCGATCTGTCAAAGGTATTTGCTCGACCGCGATCCCCTGCTGCTCCAGCCATGCTGCCGTTTCGCGGACTGCGGCATGCTCGCCCCGGCTGATGATCAGCCGGCGAGGCTGACGCGAACGACGCATCAGGATGCCCTTCAGGGCCGTGTTGATTGACTCAGTTCCACCGGATGTCAGAATGAGATCTTGTGGCTGACAGCCGATAATACCCGAAATAACCGAGAGATCAGATTGAAGTTGCTTGCCTGCCGCGCGACCGGCCTCGTGGATCGATGCAGGATTGGCATAATGCGCGTCCAACTGGTGGCCGATGCAGCGGATCACAGCTGGTGTCGGACGTGTCGAAGCGGTATGGTCGAGATAAATGGTCAAACCCGGGCTCAACTCCTTCCGGTTTCCAGCCCGAGTGACACCAGGTCAGACCGCATAACAGCCGTGCTGATTTCACAGACATTGCCGCTGCGCGATGTCAGACGACTGCTCAGAACCAGCACGGGCGCGTTGCGCGATATATCCAGAATCTGTGATTCTTCCTGTCTCGCCTGGCGGACAAAAAGACGGCTGCTCGTTCTTTGGGGCAGGTATGCGTACTTGTTGGCCATGATGTCGATCAGGCGCTTGCCTTGCTGCAGATCGGGGCCAAGTTCAGGAAACATGTAAACAGGGACCAGGGATCTGCAAAAAGCGTAAATCTGCCCTTCTTCTTCTTGTTGCCAGGAGATGGACCAGTATCCGCCATGGCCGGCGCCATCGGTGATGCTGAAAAGACGGTCGATCTCCCCTTCACCGGTGATCGTATCTATATGAAGGTCGATCAGCAGATCGAGTGTCCGTGCAGCCAACAGGGAAAATAAGTTGGCACTGACATTTTTGATGTCAATCCTCTGGGGCTCATCTGCGACAAACGTCCCCTTCCCCTTGACGATCACCAGAATGCCTTCGCTGACCAGTTCGGCAATCGCCTGGCGAACGGTCGGACGGCTCAGGGACAATTCCTGGCACAGGGCCATCTCGGAAGGGAT
>JAWSUP010000065.1:0-7623 GCA_033549405.1 Bacillota bacterium
TGCATTGCTTCCGGTCCAATCACCTATACTGAGTTAACCCGATAGCCACATTAATGAATTTAAAAACGTTAAAGTGCGCAACATATATCAGTCATTCAGCTACATCCCTCATTTTTTATCGATTGTCGTTGTCTGCGGGTTCATCGTCATGTTCACCACGACAGATACCGGTCTGTTCAACAAGATCCTGATGACATTTGGCCTGCCACAACAACAGTTTCTCAGTGATCCTTCCTGGTTCCGGACCGTCTATGTCTCATCAGGTGTCTGGCAGGGTGCAGGCTGGTCATCAATCATCTATTTCTCTTCGCTGAGTGCCATCAGCCACAGTCTCTATGAAGCTGCTGACATCGACGGGGCCAATCGCTTCCAGAAAATCCGTTATATCAGTCTACCTGGCATGGCGCCGACCATCATCACCATCATGCTATTGAACATGGGCAATCTGTTCGCAGTTGGTTTCGAAAAAGTATTTCTGCTCTACAGTCCAATCACCTATGTGACATCAGATGTACTGAGCACCTACGTCTATCGCTCTGGCTTCATGAACCAGGAGTACAGTTTTGCCAGTGCCGTCGGATTTTTCAACTCAATCATCCGCCTGATTTTACTGGTGTTGTTCAACTATCTGGCTAAGAAGGTTGTCCATGAATCTCTTTGGTGAAACCGGCATCCTGCTGAAGCCTTACAAAGTGCCTTTCGGAATAAGGAGCGACCACCATGCGCAGCAAACCCTTTAAGATCGATTTTTTCATTATATTGCTGAACGGCATTTTTATACTGCTGTCCATCACCTTTCTGTATCCCATCTATTTCCAGTTTATAGCCTCATTCAGCAATCCGGCCAAAGTTGCCGCGACGCCTTTTCTTATTTTTCCCGTAGACCCCGGCATAGGTGTATATAGGCTTTTATTGAATTATGCCATCGTCTGGATCGGTTATCGCAACAGCCTGATCTACCTTGTTTTGAGCCTGATCTTCAGTGTGTCGACGACTTTGATGGGCGCTTTCGCCCTGTCCAGGAGAAGGCTGGCCGGACGCAAAATCGTCTTGTTTTTCATTATCATGACTATGTTTATTAACGGCGGCATGATTCCGACTTTTCTGGTCGTCAAGTCGCTGGGTCTTTATAATAAAATTTGGGCATTGGTCTTCCCCGGCATGATCGGGGTTTGGAACCTGTTGATCTCGCGAACCTATATTGCAAGTAACATACCCGATGAGCTTTATGAAGCTGCCATTATAGACGGATCCGGCGAAGTCCGCTTTTTCACCCAGATTCTGTTGCCACTGTCAAAAGCATTGATTGCTGTATTGATCCTTTATTACGGGTCTTCGCGCTGGAATGCGTTCTTTGATGCGCTCATCTATCTGCGTGACCGAAATCTTTATCCCCTGCAGCTGATCTTGCGCGAGATCCTGATCCAGGACCGCATCGCCATGGAAATGGGCGGCGATATCGGTTCATCGGAATTCTTCTGGAAAGAAGGTATCAAATATGGCGTGACCGTGGTGAGCATCGCCCCGCTTCTGATGCTGTTCCCGTTTGTGCAAAGGTACTTTGTCAAAGGTGTCATGATCGGCTCACTGAAAGAGTGAAAGAAAGAGAGGAATCCATGGTTATTCACGAATCCAAAGTTCAGGCAGTCTCGCTGCCGGGACGAGATCACAAAATGATTATCGGTCCTGGCAGAGCGGGAGATGCCCGCCACATGTGTTTTGGGGTGGCAGATTTTCCGCCCAGGTCACATGCGCCGGAACATGTGCACGAGATAGAAGAAGAAATCATCTATGTGCTGTCGGGACATGGTGCGATCTATTTTGACAGCGAGCCCGAGGCGATCGAAGCCGGCAGCTGCATTTACATCAGACCTAAAACAGTACACAGCATAAAGAATGACAGCGCCAATGTCATGAAACTGGTGTATGTTTTTTCGCCCCCTGTCACTCAGGGCTCTTACGATAAAAACAGCAAAAAATAACTGGAGGACTATTATGAACACGATGAATCAAGAAGGACCTAAGGCCATCAAGGTTAACCCGCACGATGTCGAGCCAATCTGCCTGTCCCAGAGAAACAACTATAAACTGATTGATCCGACAACGACCGGCAGCAAACACCTCACGTTCGGCATGGTCATCGTCGAGCCGTTCGGAACCTGTGAGCCTGGGCATGTCCACGATGACCAGGAAGAGATATTTTTCTGCATGACGGGCAATGGCATCGTCATCGCGGATGACGATCGCAAAGAGATACCGATCGGACCGAAAGACGCTATATTTTTCCCCATCGGCGTCTATCACTCGATCAAGAATCCGTACAACACGCCGCTTGAGGCGCTCTGGATCATCTCACCGGCCGGCTGGGTCTTCGATCGTTTTCCCGACATGAAGAAAAAAGCGGAAGAGGGACAACATGGCTAACGCATTCAGTATCAGCATGCCCTCTCTGGAACAGGAGAAAAACTATCAATACCTCGCCTGGGCCCGGGAAGCCGGATTCACAGCGATCGAGTGCGAGCTGGCCCACACTGACGATCCTGATGTCCGCTGTATCGTGCAGACAGGACTGGACCGGTACGGCATGCGTATTTCCGGCATTCGCACGGGGATCAGCTACACGCTGGAAGGTCTCTGCCTGTCGAGTGGCAATCCTGAGATCGTCGCCGCGGCGACGGAGCGTCTGATCGCAATCAATCGTTTCTGTGCGCTGCATCCAGGCTGCCTGAACCTGATCGGCATGATGCAGGGGCGCATAGACAGCTCAGAAGCCTACCCGGGAGCCAGATCACAGATTATCAAAGCCCTGAAAAGCATCTGCCGTTCAGCTGAAGATCTGGGCGTAAAAGTATCGCTCGAAGCTGTCAATCACCTGCTGATCAATTACCACAACACCCTCGGTTCAGTTGCCGAAATCATCAGCGAAGTCAATAGTCCGGCCTTGGGCCTTCTTGCAGACACCTTTCACATGAATATCGAAGAAAAAAGCATGACGGCCCCTCTTCTGGAATATGGCCACCTGATCAATCACTTTCACGTTGCAGATTCCAACCGCTGGGCGCCCGGACGGGGACACATTGACTTTGCCGCTGTATTTGCCGCATTGAAACAGATCGGATACAAGGGCTGGATTACCGTCGAGTCAGATCCCAAACCGGACTATGCCACCATGGCCCGGGAATCCTATGCGGCTCTGATACGGCATGAAAACAAGCAGGACTGAAGCGATGATCGACATCAGATTTCTTAACGAAAAAGCCAGACAGATCCGGCGAGATCTTCTGACAACGATCTACAAAGCCCAGGCAGGACATCCCGGGGGATCCTTGTCCGCCACCGATCTTCTGGTCGCGCTCTATTATCAGGTCATGACCATTGATCCGAAAGAACCTTCCCGGGAAAGTCGAGACCGCTTTATCCTGTCCAAAGGCCATGCCAGCGCTCTGCTCTATGCGATTCTTGCCGACAAAGGGTACTTTGATCCGGACCACCTGAACAGATTCCGCCAGATATCTGGTATCCTGCAGGGCCATCCGGATATGAAAAAAACACCTGGTGTCGACATGACGACCGGGTCGCTCGGCCAGGGATTGTCTCCTGGCTGCGGCATGGCCTGGGCGGCAAGGAAACTGGGCTTGTCCGCACGCGTCTTTGTTCTGCTCGGTGATGGCGAACTGGATGAAGGACAAGTCTGGGAAGCGCTGATGTTTGCCGCACACCATAAACTGACGAACCTGGTTCCCATCATCGATCGCAACTGCCTGCAACTGGACGGTGATACGGAAGCTGTGCTCTCACTGGAACCGCTGGCAGACAAGCTGCAGGCTTTCGGCTGGAAAGTGCATGAGATCGACGGCCATGACATGAGTGAAATTGTAAGCGCCTTGAGTGCGGCCGGAAATCACGACCGACTGGACATTGTCATCGCCCGGACAGTCAAGGGTAAAGGGGTTTCTTTCATGGAACACCAGGCTGGCTGGCATGGCCAAGCGCCTGATGCTGCTGAGTACAAATATGCCATGATCGAACTGGGCGGGGAGGTTTCATAAGTATGAGCAAACCGACGCGCCTCTCTTGCAGTGAAGCATTGGTTGAGGCCGGAGCAGAAAACGAAAAAATCATCGTCCTGGAAGCGGACATATCCAAGTCAACCTATTCCTGCCTGTTTCGCGACCGCTACCCGGACCGGTACATCAACACCGGCATAGCCGAACAGAACATGCTCGGGATTGCAGCCGGGCTCAGCACGATAGGCTTTATCCCGGTTGTCATGACCTATGCTGTCTTTGCCAGCATGCGTGCCTGTGAACAGATCCGTACCAGCATTTGTTACCCGGGACTGAATGTCAAAATATTTGTCAGCCACGGCGGTGTGACACCCGGCAGTGACGGGCCGACCCACCAGGCGACTGAGGATCTGTCCATGATGCGCGCAATTCCCGGGCTTTGTGTCGTCATGCCGTGCGACGACGCCCAGACCCGCAGCGCGGTTATGGCGGCACTGGCCTGGCAAGGGCCTGTCTACATGCGCCTGACGCGCTGCCCGATGAAACCTGTTTTTGAAGAAGACCACGGTTTTGTTTTGGGTAAGGCCATTACCATCAGTGAAGGCTCCGACCTGACCGTCATCGTAACAGGCGATCTGGTCGGACCAGCGATCCAGGCCAGTGACCAGATGAAAAAGGAAGGCCTGTCGATTCGCCTGCTCAACATGCACACAATAAAGCCGATCGATGAAAAGGCTATCCTGGCGGCTGCCCGGGAGACGGGAGCGATTGTGACGGTCGAGGACAACAACTGGCTGGGCGGATTAGGCGGCGCAGTCTGTGAAGTGACGGCCGCTGCTTGTCCGGTGCCAGTCGTTCGCGTCGGTCTGGCGGACACATTTGCTGAATCCGGAGAGTACGCGTTATTGCTGGAGAAGTATGGACTGTCAGCACAGGCGATTGCCAGGGCGATCAGTCGGGCGATGCACAGAAAAGAGGATAAACCATGCTGACTCATGAACGGCTGGGCGAACTGAATCAGATAGCCCGAAGGATCAGAAGCAACATCGTGACCGCCATCTATTATGGCGGATCCGGGCACCCCGGAGGTTCCCTGTCCTGTGTCGAGATACTGACTGCGCTCTATTTTCACGTCATGAACATTGATCCGGAAAACCCTGGTTTACCTGACCGCGACCGGTTCATCCTGTCCAAGGCTCATGCGGCGCCGGCTTTATATGCGACATTGACGGAGCGTGGCTACTTCCCCAAAGAATGGCTGAAAACTTTCAGTCATGATGACAGCCGGCTGCAAAAACATATCGATATGCACCTTGTTCCCGGTGTCGATGTGTCAGGCGGTTCTTTGGGGCAGGGCTTGTCAATCGGGGTCGGCATGGCCCTTGCCGCCCGCATTGACCAATCTGAAAGGCGAATCTTTGTCTGCCTGGGTGATGGAGAACTGGACGAAGGTCAGAACTGGGAGGCAGCCATGTCTGCTGCCCACTACAAACTAAACAGGCTGACTGCGATCGTCGATCGGAACTGCCTGCAGGTCGACGGCACTACTGATTGTGTCATGAACCTGGAACCGCTCGAAGACAAATGGCGTTCATTCGGTTTTCACACACTGAAGGTAGATGGACACGATGTCGGGAGAATGATCACGGCGCTTGATCAAGCGCGGCAGTACACGGAAGTACCGACGGTCATACTGGCCCAAACTGTCAAGGGAAAGGGTATTTCGTTCATTGAGAACAGGGTCGAGTGGCATGCCGGCTCATTGACAAAAGAGCAGGCAGACCTGGCTTTGGCTGAACTTAGGGAGAATTGACATGCAGCTTATTAAAAACCAGACCAACAGTACTGTCTATGGCGATGCCCTCCTGAAGATCGGCCAGGTAGATCCGCGCGTGGTCGTCCTCGATGCTGATCTGGCACGTGCGACCCAGACAGGTCTGTTCCAGAAGGCGTTTCCGGACCGGTACTTTGACGTCGGCATCGCAGAACAGAACCTTTTGTCCGTGGCTGCCGGCCTGGCTTTGTCTGGAAAGCTGCCCTTTGCGGCAACATTTGCCAATTTTGTCACCAAGAGGGCTTGTGATCAGATCAATATCGGCAGCGCCTACACGCGGGCTAATGTGCGCATCGTCGGGGTCGAACCGGGCCTTTCCAGCGGCCGCAACGGCGCGACACACCAGTCTGTGGACGACTTGGCCATCATGCGGGCTATCCCCAACATGACGGTCATCGACCCGGCAGATGCAACGGAGATTGACCAGATCGTCAGGCTGTCCCTTGTCTGGCAGGGACCCATTTATATGCGGATGCAACGTGGGGACATTCCCCTGATCTTTGACCCGCAGACATATCAAGCACAGATCGGAAAGGGGGTTGTTGTGGCAGAAGGTAAAGACATCTGCTTGTTGAGCACGGGAACGATGACACCGACAGCCGTAAAAGTCGTTGAGCTGCTAAAAGGTCAGCAGCTGACTGCAGGACTGGCCCATTTCCATACCGTGAAACCCATCGACATACCGCTGATTCGCGAACTGGCCCGGACCTACAGTGCTTTTGTCACCTGTGAAAACCATTCTGTCATGGGAGGTTTCGGCAGTGCCGTGGCTGAAGTGTGCGCGGCGTATCATCCAATGCCCATCGAATTCGTCGGCATTGCCGACTGTTTCGGCGAAACTGGCAGCACGGCATATCTGAACAAGAAATTCGGCCTCGATGAAGAGGCCATGATCAAAGCAGTCTATCGGGCATTAGCCCGAATCAAGGAGGAACACCATGAAAATTGCCATGTCGGGAATCATGTTTGACAAACAGTCGGTTGAGAGCGCCATCGATGCGGCAGCCACGATCGGGTATGACTGCATCGAGCTGAGAGGGAACGCAGCCCACCTGCCGCATGACGCAACCGGGCAGCAGATCGCCAAAATAAAGAAAATGGTGACGGCGGCAGGTCTCGAGGTCAGCTCGATCGCCTCTTTCACCGGCTACTATGGCAGCATCAGTGATCAGGAATGCGCCGTAGAACTGGACAAGTTTAAAAGATATGTGGACATGGCGGTTGAACTGGGCGCCACCAATGTCCGCCACTGGATCGGCAAAGGATCCTCACGCCAGGCCACTGCAGCACAATGGGACAAAGCGGTCAGCTGGCTGCAGAAAGCCGCAGACTACGCTGCTGACAGCCAGGTCACCGTTGCCCTCGAACTGCACCATCAGACGTTCCTGGATACGACCGATGCTGCCATCCGGGTCCATGAGCTGGCCAGCCGCAAGAATATTGGTTTCATCCACGACGGTGTCAACTACTTTTTTGATCAAGAGCCTCTGGGCAGCACCTGCATCAAGCGGCTGGGCAAGCATCTCATCAACGTCCATTTCAAAGACATCGTGATGCTGCCGGAAAATGTCAACCCAAAAACGACCGTCTACCAGGACCGTTATTATGTTTACCGGACCATCAATGCCGGCTCGGTGGACCAGTATGCCATCGTCCGTGCCCTCCTGGATATCGGTTATGACGGTTGCTTGACCGTAGAGAGCAGCAATCTGCTGACGCCGTATGAACTCGCAAAAAATGAATACCTGCAACTGAAAAAAATACTCTCAGATCTGAAAGTGA
>JAWSUP010000065.1:7633-14674 GCA_033549405.1 Bacillota bacterium
AATTAAGGCATTGTCAAGAAAGTCAGTTATCGATTGACATGACCAAGGAGAAGAAGGTGAATAAAATGAAGAAGTTTGGTATTGCTGTCGTCGGCTGCGGGCGCATTTCGACCAATCATCTCAGAGGCATCCAGGAGATGTCCGATAAAATCCGGCTGGTGGCCGTTGTCGACACGATCCCTGAGCGCGCAGAAACGAGAAAAAAAGAATTCGATGCTGAAAAAGCTTATTACTGCCTGGAAGATGCCCTGAATGACCCGGAGATCGAGGGTGTCGACCTCTGTCTGCCGCATTACCTGCATCACCCGATCGCCATTCGCTGCATGCAGGCCAAAAAGCATGTGATGGTCGAAAAAGAAATGAGCACCAGCTACGAAACATCACTGGACATGGTCCGGATGGCAAAGGAGTCAGGTGTGACCCTGATGGTCGGGCAAAGCCGGCGTTTCTTCAGCGCTGTCCAGAAGTCGGTCGAGCTAGCCCATGCCGGTGAGATCGGGCATATCTTCAATATCATCAGCGTCTGGCTGACCAGGGCTGACCATGCCCTGACGACCTGGTGGAAAAGCAAGGCTCAGGCCGGCGGTCTGCTGGTCGCGCTCAATGGCAGCCACGCCATCGACTATATCACCTGGCTGAAAAACTACCAGTATCCCAAACGTGTCTATTGCCAGCTTAATCATCTCAATCCGGACTGGGAAGGTGAGGATGAGGTGACCATGGTTCTGACGTATGCAGACGGGTCGACCGCGTCCGTGCACCTGTCGTTCAACCAGGATGACAGCAGGCATTTCAGGATCATCGAAGGCACGAAGGGGAACATGTACCTAGACGATGAAAAGACTTTGTATGTCAACGGAAAAATCAGTGAAGGCAACGAAAAGATGCCGTTTTCGTTTGGCGTGCAGATCAATGAATTTGTCTCTGCCATCCGGGAAGGTCGCGAACCCATCTGTTCCGGCCGCATCGTGGCGCCGGTCAATGCCATTCTGGATACGGCTTTTCTGTCGGCAAAAACCGGTCAGGCAATCGATCTGCATGAGCGCTATCCGGAACTGGCCGACCGGTAAGAGAGCCGTCAAGAGAATATTAACGCCAGCATAAACGGATTGATCGGCATCTTGATGCTGAATCGTCATCTGAACGGGAGGCCTGTTATGGGCATTCGCGAACGGTTCCTGTCAGCCATGCGCAGGAAGTCCGGCGGTTACATACCGAAAGATATCAGTCTGACCCCACCACAGCTGGACCGATTTGAGGCCTTTTACGGACACCGGGATTATGCAAGTGAATGGCGAATTCCTGTGCGTTCAGTCAGCTTGCCTTTCCCAAAGACGCACGATGGCAATCTCGGCTGGCTGGGCAGCATCTCTGCCAGGACCACCGTTGACAGCTGGGGCATCGGACATGAAAAGGCCAGGGATGGCAGCCATTTCGAGCGGCTCATTCACCCATTGGCATCAGCAGAGCGGGAAGACCAGGTGCGCGCCTATCCTTTTCCGCTGCCGGCAGATGATCAGTCGGTTCATAGTGCAAAAGAAGCAGTCAAGGCACTGCAGGGTAATGATTTTGTGGTCACCATTGCGGTCAGCCCTGTCGGCGGCACCATCTTCTGGCCCGCTTACAAGTTGCGCGGCATGGAGAACCTGCTCTGCGATATGATCGATAATGAACCATTGGCGACAGAATTATTCAACCGGGTAACAGCCATCTGCACAGAGCAGGCCAGACTAGCCGCTTCCTGCGAACCGGACCTGATCCATCTTGCTGATGATCTGGGTACACAGCTGTCAACCTACATGAGTCCGGAGCTGTTTCGCCGCTGGATCAAGCCCGGGCTGGCAGCTGTGATCCGATCTGCCAAAACGGTGCACCCGGCGGTTCTGATCAGCTTCCACAGCGATGGCGCCATGCAGTCGTTCATTCCGGATCTGATTGAGATCGGTGTCGATATTTTGAACCCCATCCAACCGGAGTGCATGGAACCGTCAGACATCAAGAACCATTACGGGGATGTCTTGTCGCTCTATGGTTGTATCGGGACGCAGACGACCATGCCTTTCGGAACACCAGATGAAGTCCGGCGATTAACCTTTCAATGCTGTGATAAGCTGGGAAGTAACGGAGGTTTGTGGATCGCCCCGACTCATGTTATAGAACCAGAAGTGCCCTGGGAAAACATCCTGGCTTTCATCGAGGCGGCCAGCCAGTTTGAATAAGAGCAAAATGCCTTTTTATATGCATTAAATACGTTTACAGGAGATGTCCATGATTAAGCAGATTCGTAAACCATGGGGCGGTGTCTTGACGCCGCGCGAACGGTTTGTCAGGCAAATGCATTATCAACCGGTCGACCGGACCTTCAACATGGAATTTGGCTACTGGGACGAGAATTTCTATCTGTGGCGCATGTTTCGCGACAATGGGATCAAGAACAATGCCGAGGCAGATGTCTTCTTCGGCTTTGACCCGATCAGGGGGATCGGCGGCAGCGTCTTTATGGATCCTTTGTTTGAAGAGGTTATCCTGAGGCGCAAAGATGAGAAGACGATTATCATGCAGAATAAGGATGGCCTGATCGTTGAACGTCCGGATGATCAGCACAGTACAATTTCCAGGTACCTGAAGTCACCTGTAACCACCATGGACGAATGGCAGAAGCTCAAACGGGAACGCTTCGATGTACACGCGCCGTCCCGACTGGTCGATGTCAGTCGATACAGGCGGATACATGGCCCTGATGCTGAGCGGACATATCCGCTGGGCGTCAGCTGCGGTTCGATGATCGGCCGCATCCGCGACCTGCTGACCTTTGAAGGCCTGTGTTACGCCTACTATGATGATCCGGAAATGCTGGAGGATATGGTTGAAACCTGTTGCCGGCTGGTTTTGCACTTTCTGGACCAGGTCCTTGACCATTTTGATTTTGATTTTGCCAGCGGCTGGGAAGATATCTGTTTCAAAAATGGGCCGATCCTGCCGCCTGCCTTCTTTGAGGATGTCTTAAGACCGCGCTATGAACGGATCCACCGCAAGCTTTCTGACCATGGCATCGACATCTGGTATACCGACTGCGATGGAGATGTCAGGCCGATCCTGCCTGCCTTCATGGCAGGCGGCATCAATTGCCTGTTCCCGTTTGAGGTCAACAGCTGCGCCCATCCCGGGGAGCTTTTAGACCAGCATGTCGGGCTCAGGATCATGGGCGGCGTAGATAAGATGGAACTGGCTAAAGGACCGCAGGCGATCGATGCTTATCTGGCGACGCTGCTGCCATATGTCCGTCGGGGCGGGTACATCCCTTTCTGTGATCATCGCTGCCCGCCCAACGTTAAAGAAGAAGACTACTTGTACTATCTGGATCAGAAGCGTAAGCTGTTTACATTCTGACCAGTCATGCCTAATAAATTAGTGGCTCTCTTTCCCGAAGGATTGACGAACCGGTCATGTTAGTCCCTAACATGACCATGTCAATCCGGGAGTGAAAAAGGATTGACGAAACGGGCATCGTGAGGTAACCATATGACGAAATGGGTCAGCCCCTACTCGGGAACCGGCATCTGGTGCAAAGGCGCCATCCATGTTCACACGTCCAACAGTCATTGCGGCAAAATGCCGCTTTTAGATGTGTTGGCAGCTTATGGCCGAAACAAGTTAGACTATGATTTCGTCTGCATCACAGATCATGATTTTGCGACGGAACTGAACGGACTCTCCGCTGACAGCGGTCTGATCCTGATTCAGGGTGTTGAAGAAAGCCTTGAGATGAGGCACATTGTCGCAGTTAATATCAACCGGTCTCAACGACTGACACAAACCTCATGCCGGACTATCACGGCAGCCGGAGAGAAATGGCTCAGTACATGCCTGCCACCTGACCGTCTCCTGACACTGACCGGTGCAATGAGACGGCTCGAAAGCAGCCTGATTCCAAATTATGACCAGGTTCTTTACCAGATATACAAGCTGGTTGATCAGACACTCGGGCATGACCTGGGAGAACAGTTCCGCAAAGCCGCTCTCAACGCACTTGGTGAAGCAGACTACCAAAGCATGATTGATACGATCTTACAAAGCGGCGGACTGGCGATTCTGGCACATCCCCACTGGCAGAGAGAGAATTACTGGGAAGATATCATCGATAATCTTGACGGCTATACAGGCATTGAAATCTATAATGGTGACGCGACGGCCCCACTCACGCACATTGCCACCGACACCTGGGACAGGCAGCTGTCACAGGGAAACAGGATCTGGGGCTTCGGCGGTGATGATTTTCATCATCCCAATGAGTTCAACCGGGTATGGAATGTCGTTCAGGTTGCGGCGAGAAACAAGAGCGACATCGTCAAATCAATGCGGAAAGGTGACTTTTATGTCAGCACCGGCGTGTTGCTGTCAGAAATCCATGCCGGCGGCGACACCATCAGCATATCAGTGTGCGACGATTCGTTCTCCAGCCGTTATGAAAAAATATTCCGATTCATCGGCAAAGACGGGCAGGTGCTGCAGACGCAAATCGGCAGGAACCCGACTGCTGCCTATACCTGCCGCGGTCACGAGTCATACGTCAGGGTTCATGTGCTGTTGGAGACAGGCCAGATGGCATATACGCAGCCGTTCTTTCTTGATCAACAAGGTGATGGCTTATAATATTTTGCTTCATGATCTTTTTTTCAGCATACATAAGCTGGTCGACGTGATGGATGAAGGCGTTCAGTGATGCAGTATGATCTGGTCGGCAGACATCACTGCCAACAGCCAGTTCAAGATGATAGGGCAAATCAGCCTCAGCCTCAGCCAGCTTTTGCCTGATTGTGTCTGTGATGTGCCGGTATTCAGCCGGATCCGTATTGCCGATGATACTGGCGAATTCATCGCCGCCGGTCCGGTAGCATATGCCGTTTGCGGCAATCGCTGCGGACATGGCTGCATGACAGGCCTTGATAACCTCGTCGCCGGCAAGATGGCCAAACCTGTCGTTGATGGATTTCAAATTGTTGATGTCCATAATAATCAGGCGAAAGGCTTCCTGATCACTCTGCTTGAACTTATCTGCGATATCGCGCTCAAAAGCCAGCCGGTTGCCGGCGCCGGTCAGAGCGTCCTTATAGGCGAGCCTGCTGAGAACCATGGCTTCCTTCTCCTGATCAAGCAATGCATTGATCATCCGAAACGAACTGCCGGCAAGCAGCAAAAAGAAAATGACGATTCCGATGCGCCCATAATGCGAAATTGCGTCATAATTGTGTGTCATGAAATTGAGTATCTCAATCAGAACAGAGAGGACCAGGGCGCTGGAATAAATCAGGAAGTTGCGGGCAATCCTGCTCTTGAACTTCAACATGTCGCGCAGCAGCAGGCAGACAATCAGCACGATTGTGACAAGAATCAGGCTGTTTGAGACGATGGCCGTTTCGATCAACGCTGCCAGACCAGTCAGCTGAAGCGGAAGCTGTATGGCCAGCCACAGAAAAAAGGCTATTGCCAGTGCGTTGAGCAGGCGCCGGTAGCCTTCAAACACGGCATCGCGCAGATAGAGCAGCAGGGGAATGGGTGTCAGCGTAATCATGATATAGCTGATGGAGCCTAACATGTAGCGGTTTCCTGTGATCATCTGCATCAGTCGGGTCTCGGAAAAAATCCAGATGCCGATCATAAGGGCAAACAAACCCAGATATAAAAGGCGATTATCCTGAAGCTGACGCACAAAAAAAGCGACGAGAACAGACAACACACCAAATACCATTAAAAAGAGCACGATCAGCAAATTGATCCTGTTCTGTCGGAAAAGACCATACAATAAAGCGTCACCGGTTCCGATGCTGACAGGGTTGACAATGCCGGCAAAATTCCTGACAGGAGAGGCCAATTGAATCGTCAGTTTTTTGCCAGGCAAGTCAGATGGCAGCGCCACGAAATGCCAGACACTGGCTTCCGGAACAAAAAACAGAGCTGCTTCGGGTTTTGCAGAAGCATAGATCTCCCTGCCCTCGAGCAGAACACGGACAGACTGCATGGATGCCCTAATCCGCAACATCATGCCGTCTGGATAATCAACAGAAAAAGTGTAAACTGCCTGGTATGGCTCATTGGGCTGAACCGGTATTTCTGTCGGCAGGCTGACTTGCTGCAGGGTAGTGCCTTCAGCTATGATCTGCCAGCCTGATTGAAGTTCTTCCTGGAAGCCCCGTCCCAGATGCAGGTCTTCTGAAGGGACCAGCAATGTCAGCAAGACAACCAGGAACATTATTCCGGTTGAGATGCTAAGCGGAATAGCGATGCCGCGTCTGGCTCTTTGGCGCACCCGTGATCATCCTCTCCGTGTTTCTCCGGTGATAAATCCAGAAAATGCATATCTTGCGTATTGCTTCAATTATAACTGATTATACTGCATCATGACATGCCCCTGGTCAATCATTCGGAAGATCTTTGCGCAAGTTCATACTTAACAGCCACAAAACAGGCCATTTGTCAGAAATTTGTCAGAGCATAGTGCTGTCTTGACCTCCCTTTGAGCACAGAGTAAAATACAGTGGATAAGGAAGCGTTATGAACGCGACCTGCCAATGAGGTGCATGAAGTGAAGACAAGTCCATATGGGAAGACAAAACCGCAGAGAGGGAAACCTGCAAATTCTTCTGGAAAAAGCGGCCGTAAGCGCGGCCAACGGAGCGGGATCAGTCGCCCGTTCCTTTATGTCGCGTCCTTCATCATCATCATGACTGTTTTGATCGCATCATACCAGATGATTATCCGTGCCAATGGTGAGGAAACAACCGAAACAACGTCGGCGACGACTTTTGATCTGCGCATCCTGGAACGCGTCACCATAGAAGCCGGATCGAGTCTGCCACCCGCAACCCGCTTCAGCCGGGATGGTGCACTCAGCTTAAGCTATGTGACACCGATTTCCTCCATCAACACGGCTGTGCCAGGAGAGCATCCGCTGCAGATCAAAGTAGGGGACACAATTATTGATGTTGATTTGGTTATTGCCGACACGACACCCCCGACAGGTGAGCCGGCCGAACAGGAGAT